>JBAWZV010000003.1:0-158017 GCA_037142875.1 Actinomycetes bacterium
TGAAGCGGATGAAGGGACTCGAACCCTCGACCTTCTGCATGGCAAGCAGACGCTCTAGCCAACTGAGCTACATCCGCGTAACGGCGTGAGTATAGCCCGAGAGCTCGGGGGTCACCCCCGGTCGAGCGCGTCGTTCACGAGCCGGTCGGCAAGTTCGTTGCTCTCACGCCGAACGTGGCGATACTCGACCTGCCCGACCTGCCGCGCGAGCCTCGTGACTTCGATCGAGAGCGCGCGCAGCGCCTCGTTCTTGATCCGGTACTCGCCGCGCATCTGCTTCACCATCAGCTCCGAGTCCGAGAGTACCTCCACCTCGGTGATCCCGAGCTCAACAGCCTTGGCGAGCCCGGCGACCAGGCCGCTGTACTCGGCGACGTTGTTGGTCGCGACACCGATCGCCTCACCGTGCGCAGCGAGCACCTCACCGTCGGCGCTCTCCAGCACGAACCCGTAGGCAGCAGGGCCCGGATTGCCGCGGGCACCACCGTCGGTGAAGAGCCGTACGCTCAAAGCAGCGGCAGAACGTCGAAGGCCGGCTCTTCGTAGGGGTGTGCGGCCCGGAGAGCGCTCAGGACGTCGTCGTGGCGCTCCTCGGGGAAGACTGTCTCGAGCCGCAACTCGGCTACCTGCTCCTCCTCCCCGATCCGCCCAACCGTGGGGCTCGCTCCGGCGAGCGGCCGGAACGTCCCGGTGCCCTCCGTGAACCACGAGCAATGCTCGTAGTCGCCGATCCGGCCCGCTCCCGCGGCGAAGAGCGCGGTGCGCACAGCGTCGAGGGCGCTGGGTGGAACGAAGACGACGAGCTTGCAATTCATCGGCCACCGAGCCTAGCCGCCTCGTCGGGCGGCGCTACTCCGCGTTGTCGATCTGGGCGCGCTGCAACTTGCCCGAGTAGTCGACGTAGATCGACTTCCACTCGGTGAAGACATCGAGTGCCGCCTGGCCTGCCTCGCGATGGCCGTTGCCGGTGTCCTTCGTCCCGCCAAACGGCAGATGAACCTCGGCGCCCGTCGTCCCGGCGTTGATGTACGTGATGCCGGCCTGGAGATCACGCATCGCGCCAAACGCGCGGTTCACGTCGCGGGTGAAGATCGACGACGACAGGCCAAACCGCACGGAGTTCGCGGCGACGATCGCCTCGTCGTAGCTGCCAACGGGAATGAGCGCGGTTGTCGGGCCGAAGATCTCCTCCTGGGCGATACGCATCTGCGGATCGACGTCGGCGAACACGGTCGGGCGATAGAAGAACCCGGGGCCGCCGGCCTTCTCGCCGCCGGTCAGGAGCTTCGCCCCCTCGTCCAGCCCGATCTGCGTGTAGCCGTGCACCCGTTCAAGAGCCTCGCCGTGGATGAGCGGCCCGACGTCGACATCGGGATCCCAACCGGGGCCGAGCCGGAGCGCCTCGGCGCGAGCCACGAGCCTCGACTGCAGCTCGCCGTAGACCGCCTCGTGGACGATCACGCGCGAGGCCGCCGTGCAGCGCTGGCCACTTGTCCCAAAGGCCGACCAGACGATTCCGTCGACCGCGAGGTCGATGTCGGCATCGTCCATCACGATGATCGCGTTCTTCCCGCCGAGCTCCAGGTGGACGTGCTTGAGGCGATCGGCCGCGGCCTTCGTGACGGCCACCCCGGTCTCACGCGACCCCGTGAACGTGATCACGGGAACGTCCGGGTGTCGGACGAGCGCGTCGCCTGCCTCCTCGCCGAAGCCATGGATGAGGTTCACAACGCCGGCCGGGAAACCGGCCTCGGCAAGCAGCTCGACAAACCGTACGGCGAGCAGCGGGGTGTCCTCGGCTGCCTTCAGCACGACGGTGTTACCGCAGACGAGCGCCGGGGCGAGCTTCCAAGACGGGATCGCGATCGGGAAGTTCCAGGGAGTGATCGCTCCCACGACGCCGATCGGCTGACGAACGCTCATCATGAACTTGTCGCGGAGCTCGCTCGGGGTTGTCTGCCCATGGAGACGGCGACCCTCGCCGCCCATGAAGTAGCTCATGTCGATGGCCTCCTGAACGTCACCGCCAGCCTCCGCCGCGACCTTTCCCATCTCGCGCGTCATCAGGTCGGCGATCTCGTCCTTGTGCGCGCGGAGCAGCTCGGCGAACCGGAAGAGAAGGTTGCCCCGCTCCGGGGCAGGAACGAGCCGCCAGTCCAGGAACGCCTCGCTCGCCGCGGCGACAGCCCGGTCGACGTCGGCGGCAGTCGAGCGTGGGAACGTACCGAGAGACTCACCGGTCGCCGGAACGATCGATTCGAATGTCGCGCCCGAGGCCGCTGCGCCCCACACACCACCGATGAAGTTGCCGTATGTCGGCGTGTCGGTCATCCTGCGTTCAGGAGGACGGAAGGTTGACGTCGGCGAACGTGCCGGGAACCCTTGGGCGCCGCCGGTCGCGAGTGATCCGCTGCTCGCTGAAGTCGCCGGCAGGCCTACCGCTCCGCCTGTCAGCCCCGACCCGCCGGTCGATGATCACCGTGACGGCCGGGTTGTCGGCGTAGTGAGCGACGAGCCTGTCAAACAGCTCCTCTGCGAGCTCAGGCGGGACGACGCAGTAGATCATCGGAGCGAGTCTAGACCTCGCGCTAGGAAGCCGCGATCTTCGGCACGACGCGGCCGTCTACCTCGACGCGCCCGTTCCAGACGGCGTACGCGCCGTCGAGCTCCCCGGGGTCGTGGCCTCGCTCAGCGAGCCGCACCGGCGACGCCGCGTCCGGCGTGACGCGGTACTGGTACCACGAGATCTCCCAGGCAACCGTGATCACGATCTCCCGGTTCACGCCCGAGAGCGGCACGATCGACACGTTCGGAATGCCGAGGCTCTTCGCGATCCCGCCGACGGTCCTCCGGTACTGCGAGGCGTTGAAGATGTCGGCCGCTTCGAGCACGGCAAGCTCGGACTCGGAGAGACGGCGGTGCGCCGGGTCGCTTGTGACCTGATGTGACCTGGCGGGCTTCGTCCCGAGCAGGGCCGCGAGCGAGAAGCGCCCCCGCTTGTGCGCGACGGGAATCGTCGGCGTATGAGGTGAGCCCTCCTTGCGCCAACCCGACTCGAACGCGTCGTCGAGACAGAGCTGGCAGACATCGACGTACATCTCGCCACCGTTCGGCGAGTAACGCGTCGTACGCTCGCCCATCAGGAGCGTCCGCTGGCAGACGGCGCACCGACGCTCCGTGCTTGCCTTCGTCACCCTCATGCCGCGAGGCTAGCGGTTCGCTCCACGCCGAGACCCTCCGCGCCGGCCCGGCCTGGCTCGCAGATCAGACGGTGACGGCCCCTCGTTCCTTCTTCGCAGCGTCGATCACCTTCTGGGCGATGTGCGCCGGAACCTCCTCGTACCGGAGAAACTCCATGTGGTAGTCGCCCCGTGCCCCGGTCATCGACGTGAGCGACTGCGCGTAGACGAGCATCTCGGCCATCGGTACCTCCGCGTCGATCGTTGTCATCGCGCCGGTCGGCTCCATCCCGTGCAGCCGGCCACGACGGGCGTTCAGGTCGCCCGTGACCGCGCCGACAGTCTCATCCGGGACGGTGACACGGAGCGTCATGATCGGCTCGAGCAGCGTCGGCTGCGCCTTCGCGTACGCGTCCTTGAACGCGATCGAGCCGGCGAACCTGAAAGCCATCTCCGACGAGTCGACCGAGTGGTAGGAGCCGTCGACGAGCCGCACCCGCACTCCCTGGATCGGCGCCCCCGCGAGCTCGCCTGCAGCCATCGTCTCCTGGATCCCCTTGTCGACCGCCGGTCTGAACCCCTGAGGGATGACGCCACCGACGATCTCGTCGACGAACTCGTAGCCAACGCTGCCGTCGATCGGTTCGATCACGATCACACAGTCACCGAACTGACCGCGCCCGCCTGTCTGCTTCTTGTATCGGCCTGACGCACGGGCGGCGACCTTGATCGTCTCGACGTACGGGACGCGCGGCTGATGGAGATCGACCTCGACGCCGAACCGGCTCTTGAGACGGTTGACGGCGACCTCAACGTGAACCTGGCTCATGCCGGAGAGGAGTTGCTCGCCCGTCTGGACATCACGATGAAGGTCGAGCATCGGGTCCTCCTCGTGCAGCCGGCGAAGTGCCTGCGCCACCTTGTCCTCGTCGCCCTTCGTCTTCGGCGTGACAGCGAACGTCATGACGGCCTCCGGGTACTCGAACGTCGGCACGTCCATCTCCCGCTCGGCGTCGGCCAGCATGTCGCCCGTCTGGACGTCCTTCAGCTTCGCGACTGCACCGAGATCACCGGCGACGAACCCGTCGGCCTTCTCGTGATCCTTCCCCTGCAGCATCATCAGGCCGCCCAGCCGCTCGCGGGAGTGGTCACGGAGGTTGACGAGGGCCGCGTCGGCGCCCACCTTGCCGTCGACGACCCGGAAGCAGGAGATCCGGCCCGAGAACGGGTCGGACACGGTCTTGAAAACGAACGCCGCAGTGCCGGCGCCCGTCGCAAAGGGAAGCGGCTTGCGGTCAGGTGACGGCACGCCCTCGACGATCAGGTCGAGCAACGAGTGCGTCCCCAGGTTCTTCGTCGCGACGCCGCACGACACCGGGTAGAGCGAGTCGGTGGTGACCGCCTCCTTGAGTGCCGCGGCGACCGCAGCCGGATCAAGCTCCTCGCCCGCGAGGTAGCGCTCCATCAGCGCCTCGTCGGTTTCGACAACGGCATCCAGGAGCTTCTCGCGGTACTCCGCCACCTGCTCGGCCATCTCCTCCGGGATCGGGACAGGGTCGCCCTCACGGCCACCACCGGCATCCATGTACGCGCAGTTGTGCAGCAGGTCGACGATCCCCATCAGGTCGTGCTCGGCCCCGATCGGCAGCTGGATCGCGACGCACCGAGACGAGAGTTGCTCCTGGAGGGCCGCGAGCGTCCGGTAGAAGTCGGCCCGCTCACGGTCGAGCATGTTCACGAAGACGACCCTCGACAGCTCAAGCGACTCGGCACGGTTCCAGACACGCGTCGTGTTCACCTCGACGCCCATCACGCCTGATACGACAACGAGCGCCCCCTCAACGACCCGGAGACTCGCGATCGTGTCAGCCTGGAATCCCGTATCGCCAGGAGTGTCGATCACGTTGATCTTCATTGACTCCCAGTCGAGATGCCCCAGGGATGCCGAGAGCGACATGCGCCGCCTCTGCTCCTCATCGTCCCAGTCGGAAGCTGTTGTTCCTGCGTCGACCGACCCGAGGCGGTTGATGCGTCCGGCCTGAAAGAGCATCGCCTCGGTCAGGGACGTCTTGCCCGTCCCGCGGTGGCCGACAACGGCAACATTGCGGATGCTTGCGGGCTCCTG
Source organism: Actinomycetes bacterium (assembly GCA_037142875.1). GTDB lineage: Bacteria > Actinomycetota > Thermoleophilia > Gaiellales > Gaiellaceae > PALSA-600. The sequence continues at coordinate 5,305 of JBAWZV010000003.1, forward strand.
GGGCATGGCGCACACCTCCTGGGCGACGTGAACTGGTTACCCCAATCCTAGACAGGTTGGGCGCCGTATTTGCGAATTCTCTTTCGCCGCGTTCAGGCGGCGTGGTCCGCGCCGGTCAGACGCGACCGGAGGCGAAGAATCGCCTTCGTGTGCAGCTGGGAGACGCGAGACTCGGTCACGCCGAGCACCTCTCCGATCTCGCGGAGGGTCAGCTCTTCGAAGTAGTAGAGCGTCACCACGAGCTTCTCGCGCTCCGGCAGCCGCGAGATCGCGTCCGCGAGCGCCTCACGGGTATCGGTCTCGTCGAGCGCCTGTGCAGGCTGGATGCTGCCGTGGTCCTCGAGGGTGTCGAGGAGCGAGATCTGGTCGCCTTCGTTCGATACTGACCAGAGTTCGTCCAACGCGGCAATCGAGGACCTCGAGATGTCGGTCAGCGAGTCGTTCAGCTCGTCGGTCGTGATCCCGACCTTGGCTGCGATCTCCTCATCGTCGGGCGCCCGACCGAGCCGGCTCTCGAGCTCCGCGATCGCACGCTCGATCTCGCGTGCCCGCGACCTGACCGATCGAGGCACCCAGTCGAGCGACCGAAGCTCGTCGATGATCGAGCCCCGGATCCGCATCAGGGCGTACGTCTCGAACTTGATGTCGCGGTCGGGGTCGTACCGCTCGATCGCGCCAATCAGCCCGAGGAGACCGTAGGAGACGAGGTCGCCGTCGTCGATGTGCGCGGGGAGACCTGACCCGAGACGTCCGGCGACGTACTTCACCAGAGGCGAGTAATTCAGGATCAGTCGATCCCGGAGCGCCTTGTCGTGCGTCCGGCCGTACTCGACCCACATGTCCCGCATGTCGGAGTCCGCAGCCACCCTCACCTGGAGAATACGAGGTGGCGGGTCGGATTCCTCAGCGACGGAGTCCTTTTCCGACGGCCCACGCCATCGAGGCCATCCAGCCGGCCAGCACGAGAGCGGGCAGCGCGACGACCCAACGTCCGTGCTGGGCTGCCGCGATCCCGATCATGCCGAGGAGCGCTGTCAGCGCCGAGAAGAGCAGTGCGAGACCGATGCCACCCATGCGGACATCATGCCCGAGCGGTCGGGCGGCTACAATCGCCGCGTTCGAGCGAAGGGGCGTAGCTCAGCTGGTAGAGCGTCGGTCTCCAAAACCGAAAGTCGCAGGTTCGAGTCCTGTCGCCCCTGTTTCACCGAGAGGTACCCATTTCCCAGGAGACCAGGCATACTGGCCCGGGGGTCACTTTCTTTGCGCGCAGTCCTGTCGAAACGAGTCTCAGCAGCCGCATTCCTGCTCGGCACTGTCGGGTTGGCGCTGGCCGTCTCCGGCTGCGGCGGCAAGAGCGCAGCCGACAAGCTTGCACGCCACCAACTCGAGGCGCTCTACGTGATCGACCACAGCGGCCTTGCGCCCAAGGACGACTCGGTACTCGAGCCGTACGGGACAGCGTTCGACAAGATCATCACGCGCTGCACGCTCGACGGGGACGCCCTGACGAACCGGGCGATCCAGCTGGCGGATCAGGCAAGCGTCGTCGGCGGCCGGCACGTCTCGAACCTCGCGGTGCTCGAGCGCACGGCGCTCCTGCTCGAGACGGTTGCGACGTGTACCGAGGCGTTCAACCGCGCCGAGGCGTATCTCGAGACCGGCTCCTAGCTGACGTCAGGCGCTGCTCGCCTTCGCGACGAACGCCGCAAGGCTTGCGATCTGCTTGGTGGCGAGCGTCCCGCGGAAGCCGGGCATGATGCTGCTCCCGTTCGTGACCAGGTAGGTCACGGTTGCCGTGCTCAGGCTCTGCCAGTTGAGCACCGGCCCGATATGGCCGTGCGTCTTCGCCGCGGCGAGCGTGTGGCAGGTACCGCAGTTGGCGCGAAAGAGTGTGAGCCCATCGAGCACGACTGCCTTCGACGTCTTGGTCGGAGTCGTAGCTGCCCCGACCGGATCAGCGAGGGCCGCAAACGTCACGGGCACGGCAACAAGTGCCGCGAGCGACCGGTGTCTCCTGGAAGCACTCCGCCGGATCACTCCGACCATCTTAACCGCCGCTGCACTCAGCCGTCGCGAGACCTCGTCGACGGAGAACGAGGCGTACACTCACCCGCATGCGGTTTCGGACTCTCGCCCCGACGGTCGCCGTGCTCGCTCTCGGTGGTGCGGGGCCCGCGGCTGCGGTGACCGGCGGTTTCGGTGTCTCAACCGCGCTGCACGCCGGGGTAAACAACCCCAACCTCACCGCGGCCACGAAGGACGACAACGTCCACTCGTGCCAGGTGGGGAGCCGAAAGAAGAAGTCGACCACGAAGACGCCTGCCCTCACCGACGACGTCAAGCGCAAGGCGTGGGTCGTCGCCTGCGAGCAGCCTCCGAAGTCGGAGCCGATCGGTTCGGGCGCGATGGAGCACGCCGAAGCGAGCGCGCTCGCCGCTTTCGGCTGACGACAGCTGGCTCAGCCGGCGGCGGCGTTCGCCACCCAGTTGGCGGTGAAGCCACCACCATCCGGTGCGAGCTCCACGGGCACGGCACCCGCAGTCGAACTGGCTCTCACTCCGCTCGCGTCACCATACGACCGGCGCGCTGTCGGGATCAGCCTGATCGCCATCGTCTCCCAGAACGGGCTTAGGATCCTGCCGCCCTGAACCCCGGCACTCGGCGTCGACGCGGTCGCGAAGGTTCGCGTCAGTTTGAAGGAGCCAAAGTTCGTCAGATCGAGCTCGTGGCAGGTCGCCCCGCACTCCGACGGCGCCTCGATGATCCACTCCGCCGACGTGAGATCAGGGGCGATCATCGGGAGATGCTTCGTGAAGGACGTGCGCCGTGTCCTGTCCTTGACCTGGACGAGCACGTCGCTCCCGGTGATCAGGACGCTCGCCGTGATCGTGTCACCCGGGAAGATCTTCAGGCGGACGTTCACAGCGTCGGCCGGCACGAGCTCGTACCAGACGTAGTAGCTCGCCTTTCCGTCGGCCGAGCAGTCGAGGTCGGTTCCGACCTGCTCGAGCTTCTGGGAGGAGAGGCTGTATCCGCCGATTCCGACCCAGATCGCGGCGGCGGTCGAGGCACCGGCTGCGCACGTCGCCGCAGGCTGGACCCAGGTTGCTGTCACGTCCGTGAACGACGTCAGGGGGCTCGCAGTTGCCGGAGTTGAGCCGGGACCGATCGCGGCGTACCCGGCCCAGTTCGAGCTGACATCCGGCGTCACCGCCGTGCGCACGAGCCCGACGTTGCGACGCGTCGAGCCCGACGGATCGGCAGCCGACGTGGTCAGGCCGAGCACGGTCACGATCATGACCGCGCCCACGAGTGCGCCACCGAGCGGGACGATTGCGCGCATCACGACGGCCTCTGGCCGCTAGGAGGCCGTCGAAGCGGAGCCAGAAGGCGACGTCGGCTTGGCGGCATCACCGTCGGCGGTAGCTCCAGGCTTCGCAACGTCCTTCGCAGCGGCAACCGTGTCCTGCACGTCCGCGACCCCGGGCACGAAGGCCCGCGCCAGGTTCGTCGGACTCGCTGCCTGCTTGATCTCCTGCACACCGGTGAATGCCTCGGAGGCACCGTCGAGGCCGCTCACGGTGTCCTTGAACTCGCGCAGCCCCTTGCCGATCGACCGTCCGATCTCCGGAAGCTTGCTTGGCCCGAAGACCAGGACTGCCAGTAGGCCCAGCAGCACGATCTCCATCGGTCCGATGTTTCCCATCCCAATGACTGTACCACCCCAATCGTGCTGGAAAACCCGCGCGGAGCCACAAAACGCCATTAGAACTTCCTAAGGACGCACCATCTTGCAGATGTGCCCCTAGCGGTTTCCCCGAAGACGTGGCTACTGTGTTGCCTCAATGGCGACGATCACTGCTCCTGCACCGAACGCAACGGCTGTTTTGACCGAGTCGCAGGCGCTCCTCTCTCGCCAGCTCCGTCGTCTCACGCGCGTCGCGACGCTCGTCGCAATCCTGACGAGCCCGTCGGTCTACTACTGGTTCCATCACCACAACGGTTGGAGCATCGGCAAGTCGCTCTTCTACACGTTCGCCGTCGTCGTGATCTTCCGCGGTATCACTGACATCGCCGTCCGGCGGATCATCCCCTGGCCGAGCCTGTTCGGCACCGACGACGCGCGTCTCCGAGAAGAGGACATCGTCAACCGGCGCCGTGCCTGGACCTGGCGTTGGTTCGTGCGCCTGTTCATCGTGCGACTCGGCGGCATCATCACGATCGTCTACCTCTGGCAGATCCGCAGCGCCCCTCCCGGCTCGCACATCAGCTGGATCGGGACGTTCACGGTGGGCTTCAGCAAGCTCGGCCACGCGATGCACTCGACCGCGTTCTGGCTGCAGCTGATCACGGTCGGCTTCCTGTTCCTTGCCAACTTCCTCATCTTCATGGGCCCGCTCCTGATGATGGGTATCTCGCAGATCCGCGGCTACGAGCCCGGCGACGCCGAGTGGGGCGTCAAGCTCGACCACGTCCGAGGCCAGTCCGAGGCCAAGGAGGAGATCCGTCGGGTCGTCACCCTCTGGCAGTCCGGCGAGGTCTTCGAGGGCGCCGGCGGCAAGCGCGAGCGCGGCCTGCTCTTCCTCGGCGCGCCTGGTACCGGCAAGACAATGATGGCCAAGGCGATCGCGACCGGCTTCAACTCCCCATTTGTCTCGATTCCTGGCTCCGGCTTTGCTGCGACGTTCATCGGGATCGACGCGATCATCGTCCGCTTCCTCGCCCGCAAGGCCAAGAAGCTCGCCCGTAAGTGGGGCGGCCAGTGCATCGTCTTCATCGACGAGATCGACGCTGTCGGCATGCGCCGCAACTCGCTCGGCGGTGGCGGAGCCACGATGACCCCGCTTGCCTCCTGGACGCCTGAGTTCTACGGGCAGTTCGGTGCGATCAACCCCAGCGGTGACCTGATCTGCGAGAACGCCGCGTGGCGCGACTGGATGTTCTCGCAGCGCGCCGAGGCGACTCCGCTTCCGCATCCGATGTGGCTGCGCCGTCTCACGAACTCGGTGAACCAGGGCATGTTCCCCGGCATGGGCGGCATGGGCGGCGGGCTTGCACTCAACCAGCTCCTCGTGACGATGGACGGCATCGACAACCCGCCGTTCATGCGCCGCGTCCTCACCAACAAGATCAACTCGTTCCTCGACGCGATCTACGTCGCGCCCCGCCGGCTCGGCCGCATCAACATGCGCATCCCGGCGCCGCGCCCGAGCGGAGCTCAGATCTACTTCATCGGCGCGACCAACGTTCCGCTCCAGAACCTCGACCCAGCGCTCACGCGCCCGGGCCGCATGGGACGCCACGTCACCTTCCGCACACCGACGAAGGACGACCGCAAGGACATCTTCGACCTGTACCTCGGCAAGGTCGCCCACAGCGCCGATCTCGACACCGAGGAGCGCCGCGACGAGATCGCGCGCATCACGAACGGCTACTCGCCGGCGATGATCGACCAGATCTGCTCGATGGCGCTCACGAACGCGCACCATGAGGGGAACGCCGCATTCACCTGGGAGCATCTTGTCGACGCGATGACCGTGATCGAGTCAGGGACAGCGGTGAGCGTCAACTACACCGACTACGAGACCCGCGCCGTGGCGATCCATGAGGCCGGCCACGCCGCCTGCGCACACGTCTACCGTCCTCAGATCGAGTCGAGCCGCCTGTCGATCAAGATGCGCGGCGGCTCCCTCGGCCATCACCAGTTCTTCGAGAAGGAAGAGCGCTTCAGCGCCTTCCAGAGCGAGCTCTTTGCCGACCTCATTCACACGCTTGGCGCGATGGCTGCCGAGATCGTCTTCTTTGGCGAGAACTCTGTCGGCGTCGGCGGTGATCTCCAGTCGGCCACGGGTAGGGCCTCCTGGATGGTCGGTGCGTCAGGAATGTCGCCCATGCCTCTCGAGCTCAGCGGCCACACGTTCGCCGACGAGTCCGAGGATCAGACCCGTGAGCGCGTCATGAAGCGCTTCGAGGACATCGGCGTCCGCCTGCTCAACCGCACCCAGTCAAGCGGCATGGGTGGAAGCCCTGTCGCCTCGATCCTGGGCGACCCGCGGAAGCAGCGCTATGCAGCAGAGTTCCTCGGTCACGCCTTCGTGACGGCGTACAACCTGATTCTCGAGAACAAGGACAAGATCGAGCACGTTGCAGACACCGTGATCGAGAAGAAGGAGATCTACGGCAACGACCTCGTTCGCCTTCTCGACTCCCAGAACTTCGTTCGTCCCGAGATCGACTGGAGCAACGAAGCGTCATGGCCCAACCTCACGTGGTCGAAGGACGAGCCAAAGGGTCCCGGGCCTGGAATGATGCACGCATGACCGAAGATCTCGTAGGCCCGAACCTCGAAGCCCCGATCGGCGATCCGGCTCCGGAGATGGTGACCCCATCTCTCGAGGCTCCACCTGCCGCCGCCGAGTTCTCCGGTGAGGAGCCGAAGGAGCTGGTCGCAGCGCCGAGGACAGCACCTGCCGACGCCCGCCGCTACACCTCGCAGTTTGCACTCGCATATGCGGCACTCGGGATCGTGCTCATCGCGGCCATCACCGGGCTGATCGTGCTTGTCATCCGGCCTGGTCACCACTCGCCGCCGCCGTGGTCGACCTGGAAGCCCGCCTCGGGCACGGTCGCCAAGATGATGGGCGAGATCACCGACCACGTCGCCAAGGAGTACAAGCTGAACAGCTCCGGCACGCAGCTCGTCGCGCTCGTTCCGACTCCGCCGCAGGTCACAAGCGGCACGAAGGACGTCAAGGTTTCGACGATCGCGATCCGGCAGGCGCCGCAGAGCAACAACGGCATTCGCATCATCAGCGCCAAGACGAGCTACCAGGTGCAGCTCTGCGGTCTCGGCTCGAACTGCTCGATCGCGAGCGGTGCTGCAACCGAGCTCCGCGGCCGGCTCGTTCGCCGCGAGGCCCTCGAGGTCGCGCTCTACACGTTCAAGTACGTCCCCTCGGTGACGTCGCTGTCGGCCTTCATGCCGCCGCCGCCCGGTGAGACGTCCTCGACCTTGCTCTTCCTCGAGAAGGACAATCTCAAGCAGCAGCTGTCCGACCCACTCCTGAAGACGCTTCCGCTCGCGACGCCGCCCCTGCCAACCGCTGCAGATGCAGCCGAGGCCGCGACGATCGACAAGCTCACGCTGAAGACGGTCTTCACGTATCAGCTGACCGAGTTGCAGGACGGCAGCGCGGCGCTGATTCTCGACCCCGCCACCGCGTAGACCTCCTCCACGGCACACGGCTAGCTCGCGGTCGGTTGAGCCTCGGTCGTTAACATTCTGGCGTGGCACACCCGGGCTTCGATAGATGATCATCCGCATCGTCCTCTGGAGCCTCGCCGAGGCACCCGTTACGATCGCCGACCTGCGTCGTTACCTCCGTGACGAGGCCTACGACGCGTTCACTGATATCCCCGGTCTCCTGTTCAAGGCGTGGATCGCAGATGAGGCGACCGAACGCTGGGGCGCGATCTACGTCTGGGAGTCACGCGAGGCGTCGGAGCAGCCTCTCCCGTCACGCGCCCGCGAGCTGATCGGTGACGACCCGGCTGTGATCGAGTTCTTTGACGTCGAGGGCACGCTCTCGGTCTCATCCGAGCTCTCGCGGCTCGGCCTCGCCTTCGACGCCGCGTAAGCTCCGCCGGAGTGCGCCGGATCCTCTTCCTGACGGGTGCGATCGTGCTCGTCGACACGCTGTTCTTCTCAGCGCTCACACCGCTGCTGCCGCACTACACGGAGCAGTTTGGCCTGGGAAAGGGCGGCGCCGGCTTCCTGGCTGCGTGCTATCCGCTCGGGGCGTTCGTCGGCGCGATTCCAAGCGGCATCGTCGTGACACGGCTCGGCGTCAAGCCGACGGTGCTCGTCGGTCTGCTCGGGGTCGCCGTGATGACCGCTGCGTTTGGCGTTGCCTCATCGGTCTGGGAGCTCGATGCCACGCGGTTCTGTCAGGGCCTCGCCAGCTCGTTCTCCTGGACGGGCGCGCTGACGTGGCTCGTTGCGTCCTCCCCACCCGGCCGACGCGGGCGCCTGATCGGCCAGGCGTTCGCGGCCGCGATCGCCGGGGCGCTGCTCGGCCCCGCGCTCGGTGGCGTCGCCTCGGTCGCGGGAACCGGCTGGACGTTTGGGCTCGTTGCCATTGCGTCGCTCGGTGTGGCCGTGCGGGCCGCTGCGACACCGTCGGCGAAGCCAGGTCATCCGCAGCCCCTCATCGAGCTTCTACGGGCCTTCCGTGACCGCCGGGTGGTCATCTCGGTCTGGCTCGTCATCCTTCCCGCCCTCCTCTTCGGCAGCCTCGGGGTGCTCGGCCCCCTACGCCTCTCCGATCTCGGGTTCGGTGCGATCGCGATCGGCGCGGTCTGGCTCATCGCCTGCGCGCTCGAAGCGGGAAACAACGTCCTGATCGGCCATCTCACGGATCGGCATGGCCCGCTCGCACCCGTACGCATCGGCCTCATCACCACCGCGATCGCCACATTCGTGCTCCCCTGGCCTGGCAACCGCTTCGTCGTGGCAGTCGTGATCATCTTCGCGGCCCTGTCGTTCGGCACGTTCTACACCCCGGGAATGACGCTCCTCACCCACGCCGCCGAGGATCGTGGCCTCGAGTACGGGTACGCCTTCGCGTTGATCAACCTCGCGTGGGCTCCGGGTCAGAGCGGCGGATCGGCGCTCGGTGGCGCCCTTGCGCAGCTCACCTCGGATGCGGTCACCTACGTCGGGCTGGGCGTACTTGCCCTCGCGACGTTCGTCGCGTTACGCCGCGTGTCGCTCTAGAAGATCTTCTGCAGCTTGAGGGCGGCGCCGGTGTCGCCCTCAAGCTTGATCTTGCCAGTCATGACTGCGAGCGCAGGATTCTGCTCGCCCTTGACGATCCGATCGAACGTCTCGCTCCCGACTGTGATCGTCACGTCGGCCGGGCCGTCAGGGTTCTCACTCACGGTGACGCGACCACCACGGACGTCAACAAGCCAGCGGCCCTCTCCCGTCACGTCGAACAGGTAGGAGTGTTCGACGCCTACGATCTTGTCGGGCTCGGCGTTCGCCTCGAGCGTCTCGAAGAACTCGCGCGCGCCCATGTCAGGCCGCGGCTGGGAGCGTGTCGAGCGCGTGGCTGACCGTCTCCATCGTTCGAGAAGTTCGGCGGTGAGCTCGCCTGTCCTGCGGCCCGCTCAGCGGATGCGCTCGGCGGGAAAGCCCTGCGCCTGGAGCGCAGCGATCAGCTGCAGGCAGTGATCCTCGTCACGGGTCACGACCGTCAGGTCGACACCCGTATCGCCGAGATCGAGTGCGACGCCCTCGCGACGATGCTCGATCGCGACGATGTTCGCGCGCTGCTGGGCGACGATCTCGAGCAGGTGAATCAATGCCCCGGGGCGGTCGGCAAGGCTGCTGCGGAGCACGAGGTAGCGCCCGGCGAGGGTGAGACCGTGGCGAAGTACCGAGATCAGGAGCGTCGGGTCGATGTTCCCGCCCGAGAGGACGGCGCAGACGGACCCTTCGCCGCCAACCTTGCCGCGCAGAAGTGCCGCGACACCAGCTGCACCTGCGCCCTCGACGAGCAGCTTCGATCGCTCAAGCAGGAGCGTGATTGCCTCGCTGATCGACTCATCGTCGACCTCGACCATGTCGTCGAGGAGCTCGTTCAGGATCCCCATCGTGAGCTCACCGGGGTACTTGACGGCGATACCGTCGGCGATCGTGTAGCTCCCGCGCCGCGTCTCGACTCCGACGATGCGTACGTCCGGGCGTAGCGCGCGAAGCGCGATCGCTGTTCCAGCGGCGAGTCCGCCTCCGCCGACAGGAATCAAGACCGTTCCGACGTCGGGGATCTGCTCCGCCAGCTCAAGGCCGAGGGTCCCCTGTCCGGCGATCACGCGTTCGTCCTCGAAGGCGTGGATGAACGTCGCTCCGGTCTCTTCAACCCGCTGCATCGCCAGGGCAAGTGCGTCATCGAACACTGTCCCTCCAAAGACGATCTCGCCGCCGTAGGTGCGGGTCGGCTCGACCTTCGCCATCGGAGCGTCCTGCGGCATGAAGATGGTTGCGTGTATCCCGAGCTGCCGGGCAGCCCAGGCGACCGCCTGGCCGTGGTTTCCGGCCGACGCCGCAACGACTCCTGCGGCTCGCTCGGCCGGCGAGAGGGTCGCGAGTGTGTTGACAGCGCCACGGATCTTGAACGCGCCGGTGCGCTGCAGGTTCTCGGCCTTGAAGAAGACCTCGCGGCCGGTCTGCCGCGAGAGCGTGTCGGAGCCGTAGATCGGCGTGACGCGGGCGTGGCTACCGATCCGCTCGCGGGCGGCGTGGATGTCGGCGATCGTCGGAGCGGTCTTCGGGCTAGTCGTCAAGATGGAACACGTTACTCAGGATGTCGTGGACGGCGCTGAGGGGGTCGAGTCTGCGGGCCCGCACATCGTCGAGAAGCCGACAGAGCTCCGGATTCTCGGTGGCTGCCGTTTCGAGGTGGCGACGGGCCCGCGCGGTCGCGATTGCGAAGACCTCGGCGGTCAGGTTCTGGCTACGGCGCTCGGCGAGGGCGCCGCTTGCCTGCAACCCGGCGTGGTGCGCTTCGATCGCGATGAGCAGGTCGTCGACCCCGTCGCCGCGCAGCGCGTCGGTCTTGACGAGTGGCGGGGCTCCCGCGGGCCCGAGCGAGAGCATCTGACGCACCTCGCCGACCATCGTGTCGGCAAGCGAGTGGTCGGCCTTGTTGATCGCGATGACGTCAGGGATCTCCATGATTCCCGCCTTGAGCGCCTGAACAGAGTCGCCTGAGCCCGGCATCAGCGCGAGGACGACGGTGTCTGCGATAGACAGCACGCCGATCTCGCTCTGCCCCGTTCCGACCGTCTCGAGGAAGACGACGTCCTTCCCCGCGGCGTCGAGAATCAGCAGCGCCTGGAGGGTCGCCTCGGCAAGCCCGCCTGCGTGCCCGCGCGTCCCCATCGACCGGATGAACACGCCGGGATCGAGGAAGTGGTCGACGAGACGGATGCGATCACCCAGGAGTGCCCCCAGGGTGAAAGGGCTAGAGGGGTCGACCGAGATGACCCCCACCGTCCGGCCCTGTGCGCGGACGCGCGTGACGAGTGCAGAGATGAGGCTCGACTTGCCGACGCCAGGCGGGCCGGTGAATCCGACCGAGTGAGCCTTGCCCGTCGACGGGTAGAGCTCGCGCACGAGCTCCCGCGCCGAAGGATCGCCGTTTTCCACCAGTGTGATCGCCCGGGCGAGGGCGCGCGCATCGCCGGCGAGCACGCCACTGACGAGGTCGGCTTGCGTCCACATCGACCGGCTCATACGGGTTCGGCCGCTCGCCCGCTGAACCCGATATCTCGCGCGAGCCGCACCGCGACCAACGCGGCCGCGAGAATCGTCGCCGCGGCCAGCGCGTATGTCCAGCGAGCCCCGAGCGCGTTCGTGAACGGCCCGGCAAGCACGAGCGCCAGGCCGAGCACGGCGTAGTTCGCACTCATCAACACAGTGAAGACGCGACCGCGCACCTGATCGGGTGCGCCGTGCTGGACAAGGGTGATGTTCGCGACGACAGCGCCGCCGTTTCCGAACCCTGCGACCACCATGGCAGCCGTTCCGAGCCGGACATTCGGCGCTGCCGCGGCCCCGGCAATCCCGACGGCGAAGATCGTCAAGAACGAGACGTACGCGCGTCCGAGACCACGCTCGATCATTCCGGCAGCGGCGAGGCCCCCGATCACGAGCCCGACACCAGATCCGGCCCATAGCAGTCCAAACCCGAAGTCGCCCGCGTCGTAGGAGCGCCTCGCGAGGAAGACCTCGGCGACGTTGATCGCACCGTTTGCGACCATCACGATCGACCAGACGACGAGCACGCACCGGAGCGGCCGGGACTGGCGCACGACCGCGAGGCCGTGACTCAGGTCGGCCCAGTGGCCACGCCCGATCGGGCGCTCGCTCTGCAGAAGCTGGGCCGGGATCCTGGCAACCAGCAGCGCAGAGAGCGCGAAGGTCACTGCGTTCACGGAGTAGGCGAGGTCTGGCCCCCAGACCGCGACGAGGGCGCCTCCGATGAGCGGCCCGATCGACGTCGCGGTCCACTCGACTGCCTGGAGAAACGCGTTGGCGGCAGAGATCTCGGCCTTACCCACAAGATTCGGCACCCCCGCGAGCACCGCAGGGCGAAAGAACGCATTCCCGATACCCGCAAAGGCAGCGAGGACGACGATCGCTGCCGGTGATCCGACGAACGGCAGGATGCCGAAGACGACCAGGCGGCCGACATCGGATCCGATCATCAGCCACTTGCGCGAGAGCCGGTCGACGAGCGGGCCGAGTAGCAGCCCGATGAAGACCGCCGGGAGGATGTTCGCCACGAGCAGGTCACCGACCCACCAGCCCGAGTGCGTTCGGTCGTAGATGTCGACCTGGAGCGCGATGACGGCAAGCCAGTTGCCGACGCCCGAGCCGAGGGTGGCGAGAAAGAGCAGCCGGAACCGCGTGTTCCGAAGTAGGGCGAAGCGACGGACGACGTCTTGGGCGACCACGACATGTAAACCCTACGGGACGCTCGTGCTGTCAGATGCTTGACAGGTCAATCGGCGCGCGGCCTAGAGCCGCGCCAGGGCGTCGGCGAAGAACGCGTTCTCAGCCTCTGTCCCGACAGACACCCGGATCGCGGTCGACGCGCCGAAGCCGTGAAGCGGCCGCACGATCACGCCTTCGCGGAGCAGCCGCTCGTAGAGCGGCGTCGCATTCTCGGAGAGATCGACGTAGACGAAGTTGCCGGAGGCACCGGCCGCCGGCTCGAACCCATGGAGGCGAAGCGTCTCGGTGAGCCGTATGAGTCCCTCGGCGTTCGTCGCGCGACGCTGCGCTATCTCGTTGGCGTCGGAGAGGCTCGCAACGGCCGCCACCTGAGCTGGCGTCGTGACGTCGAACGGGCGACGCAGCTTGGAGATCCCTCGGACGATCTCTGCCGGGCCGACGCCGTACCCGACCCGCAGTCCGGCAAGCCCGTAGATCTTCGAGAACGTCCTTAGGACGAGCGTTCGCTGGCCGGCCTTCAGGTACCGCTCGACAGCGTCCGGATAGCCGGGGTCGGTCACGTACTCGAAGTAGGCCTGATCGATGACGGTGAGCACGTGCGGCGGCACCGCCTCGAAGTAGGCGTCGAGCTCGGCGGCGCTGTTGAGCGTGCCCGTCGGGTTGTTCGGGTGGCAGATGTAGACGATCTTCGTGCGTGGCCCGATCGCAGCGAGCAGTGCCTCGAGGTCGTAGCGGAGGTCGCGGAGCGGCACTGTCGTCGCGGTCGCGCCCTGCTTCCGGGCGTAGATGACGTAGCTCGGGAAGGACGGCCACCCGCAGACGATGTCGTCGCCCGGGTCGAGAACCGCCTGGCTGAGCATGTCGAGCACGCCGTCTGCTCCCGATCCGGCACAGACCTCGTCGAATGCCACGCCGTGGCGGGCGGCAAGGGCGTCGTGAAGGCGGAAGATGCCACCGTCGGGGTAACGGTTGAGGTCGCGCGTTGCCCGGTCGAGCGCCTCGATCGCCGCAGGGAGCGGCGGGTATGGCCCTTCGTTCGATGCCAGCTTGACGACCCTGTTGAGCCCGAGCTCACGTTGCACGTCCTCGACGGGCCTTCCCGGCTGGTAGGGAGTCAGTGCGTCGATCGCGGGACGAAAGAGACGGCTCATACCGGGACTGTAGTTCGTCGGAAGGCGATGGTCTGTTCAGACAGTCGGCAGCAGCTTCGCCATCAGGAGTGCGTCGACGTGCTCGCCGTTCTGGCGCCGGTACTGGCTACGACGGAGTCCCTCGCGGATGTAACCGACCTTCTCGTACAGCGCGATCGCCGCGTCGTTGTGCGGAAAGACGTGCAGCTCGAGCTTCGTCACCCCCGCCCCCTGCGCCCATCTCTCGGCCGTCTGCAGGAGCGCTGTCGCGATACCTCGACGCCGGTGGCTCGCTGCAACCATCAGTCCGAGGTCGGCGACGTGGCGGCTTGCCGGATGCGGGTCGCGCGAGAGCGAGAGACGCCCCACGATCTGTTCGTCGTCCGCCGCAACGATGAGCGTCGCGCCAGGATGGCGCCGGAGCGCCCGGATGTAGCGGCGCTCGTCGGCGACGCTGCGCCAACGCTCGCCGGCGAGCAGCCAGCGCTCCGGCTCCCCACAGACGGCTCGTGCGAGCTCGACGATGCGGGCCGCGTCGCCCGGCTCGGCGGGCCGAACGTTGATCGTCATTCGACGACGATCCCGGCGCCGCCGCGGCGGGGATCACCCGCAGCTGCGAGCGAGCCGTCGGGCAGCACCTCGACGGCGGCTGCGCCACCGAAGAAGAGATTCCGTCGCCGCCAGCGCACGACGTCATAGCCGAGCGCTTCAAGCCTGTCGAGTTCGGCGGCGTCGTGCCCTCCTTCGCAGTGGACGTGCTCACCGTCGACGTGCACGCGAGCTGCCTCGATCGCCTCGCGGACGCCAAGGCCGTGCTCGAGTACGTTGACGGCGATCTGCATGATCGCGCCGCGCAGTCGCGCCGAGCCGGCGCTGCCGACGACGAGCCTCGGAGAGCCCTGATCATCGAGCGCGATCGACGGCGCCATCATGCTCGTGAGTCGGCGACCTGGCGGAAGCGGCGGGCCGGTGTTCAGATCGGCCTCACCGAGCATGTTGTTCAGATAGATCCCCGTGCCTGGAACGATCACGCCGGAGCCGGATCCGGTGGACATCGAGAGCGACGCGGCGTTCCCGTCGGCGTCGATGACCGCGATGTGGGTTGTCCCGCCGGGCGGTGCCGGCTCCTCGGCACGTGCGACGCCGCGCTCGATGCGCGCGTGCGCGGCGTCGAGCGCTTCCGGGGCAAGCAGTGTCGAGGCGAGGCCTCCACGATGGAGCGCGCGCGTGAAGCCTCCGCCGCGCGCCCGCGCCTGCTCACGCATGACCTGTGCGAGCGCCGCTATCGCCTCGGCACTCCCTGCGCGTGTGTCCGGAAGCCTCTGCAAGAGCGCGAGCCCGTAGGCGATCAGGATGCCTCCCGACGATGGCGGCGGGTTCGAGATCACGTCGTAGCCTCTAAACGGGGCGTGAACCGGGCGCCGCCATACGACCCGATACGCGGCCAGATCCTCGAGCGTGATCTGGCCGCCGCCGGCGACCATCGCCGCCACGATCGCCCGTGCCCGTTCGCCGCGGTAGAGCTCTGCTGCTCCGTTCTCGGCGATCGCATCGAGCGTGTCGGCCAGATCGGGGAGCCGCAGCGTGTCGCCTGCGACCAGGCGTGAGCCGGTCGGGCTGCTGTAGACCCGGCGCCCTTCGGGTTCGGCGCGCAGAATGGGGTCGAGGATCGCGTGCATGTGCGCCTGCGGCCGTGTCAGCTCGACTCCCTCGCGTCCGAGCTCGGCCGCCGGGAGCAGCAACTCGCGCCACGGAAGCCGTCCGAACGCCCGGTGAGCTGCCTCGAGCCCCGCCACCGCGCCGGGCACGGCACACGACGGGGGCCCGATGCGGAAGCGCTGTGTGGTGGTGCTCTCCCCGAATCCGACGTCGATGAGCTTCATCTCCGCGTGGCGTTGATCACGCAGGCCGAGACCTGGGACGGCAACGAAGAAGTCGGCAAGCCTGGCGCTCCTGTCGTGTGCCCTGTGGACGAGCATGAAGCCGCCAGCACCGGGACCTGTGAGCGCACTCTCGGTGATGCCCGCCGCGAACGCTGCGGCAACGCACGCGTCGACAGCGTTTCCGCCCTCCGCGAGGATCCGGGCACCGGTCCGTGCCGACACAGGGTGACCCGCTGCGACTGCGCCGCTCATCGTGAGACCCACCTTCGGTGTCCGTGTTCGCCGTTTCGGCGAGGCCAGCTCAGTCGTCGAGGAAGGACGGCGGTGCGAACGTGTCACTGCGAGAGCCGACTCCGGCATGCGATCGGCGCTTGGCGCCACCGATGCCAGTCGCGACCACAGTGATCCAGATCTGGCCCGTGAGGCGCTCGTCAAGCGTGGCTCCGAAGATGATGTTCGTGTCGTCCGTCGCTGCGGAGCGGATGACCTCGGCCGCCTCGTTGACCTCGTAGAGCGAGAGGTCGTCCCCACCAGCGATCGAGAGCAGGATGCCGCGGGCTCCGACGATCTCGGTGTCGATCAGCGGGCTGCGGAGCGCCCGTTCGGCGGCCTCCACGGCGCGATTCTCGCCCGTGGCGAAGCCGATGCCCATCAGGGCGGAGCCAGCGTCCTTCATGATCGTGCGGACGTCGGCGAAGTCGAGGTTGATGATGCCGGGGTTCGTGATCAGGTCGCAGATGCCCTGGACGCCCTGACGGAGCACGTCGTCGGCGATCCGGAAGGCGTCGAGCATCGAGGTCGACTTGTCGAGCACCTCGAGCAGCCGATCGTTCGGGATCACGATGACGGTGTCGCAGTTCGCGCGGAGTGTGTCGACGCCGTCGTCGGCCTGCTTCATGCGGCGCGTCCCTTCGAACTTGAACGGGGTCGTGACGATCCCGACGGTCAGCGCACCGAGCTCGCGGGCGATCCGCGCGACGACCGGCGTCGCGCCAGATCCAGTCCCGCCTCCTTCTCCAGCCGTGACGAAGACCATGTCGGAGCCGCGCAGCGCACGCTTTATCTGGTCGTAGCCCTCCTCGGCGGCACGGCGACCGATCTCGGGGTCGGCTCCGGAGCCGAGGCCCTCGGTGAGCTCGCTGCCGATGTGGATCTTGGTCGGCGCATCGCTCATCTGGAGCTGCTGGATATCCGTGTTGACTGCGACGAAGTCCACCTGGGTGATTCCGGCGTCCATCATGCGATCGAGAGCGTTGAGACCGGCACCGCCGACGCCGATTACGCGGATGACGGCCGCGTACGAGGCGTTCTCGCGGCCGCGCTCGAGGCGGGCCGGGTTCTCAGGGAGGGGCTCGAGCCAGCGCGCAATCGGGCGCTCGGGGAGCTCCTCTGCGGGAGCCTCAGGCTGCAGTTCGATGACCTGCGCAACCGGAGGTGTCGCCTCGGCGGTCGCGGCGGACTCAGCCGGTTCCGCTGCTGCCTCTGTTTCGTCACTGCCCTTCAGCTTTCGCTGGGCAGCTTCGGTCGCTCGGAAGAGCTCAGCGAGCGGACCTTCACGCATGCTGGCGCGATTTCTCGCCACTGAGGACCTCCTTCGCAAGATCGCGGTACAGGGCAGCAGCTTCACCGTCTGGCTCGTAGGCGAGCACCGATGTTCCCTTGACGGGCGCCTCGGCAAACCGGATCGTCTTGCGGATCCGCGTGTTGTAGACGAGCGCACCGAAGCTCTCGCGCAGGATGTCGTCGGCCTCGCGGGAGTGCGTGAGGCGCTTGTCGTACATCGTCGGCAGGATCCCGATGATCTCGACCTGCGGATTCAGGTTCTCCCGCACCATCTGCAGCGTGTTCTCGAGCTGGACGAGGCCGCGGAGCGAGAGGTACTCGGTCTGTACCGGGACGATGACCCCGGTTGCGGCAACAAAGGCGTTGATCGTGAGCAGCCCGAGCGAGGGCGGCGTGTCGATCATGATGTAGTCGTAGCGATCCTTGATCGGCTCGAGCGCCTTCTGGAGCGCCCGCTCACGCCCGATCTGGCTCGAGAGCGCCATGTCGGCACCCGCGAGGTCGATCGACGCAACGGCGATGTCGATCTCGCGGTGAGCGATGACCTGATCGATCGGCATGCGATGAACCAGCACGTCGAACATCGAGCGCTCGATCGTGTCGGGGTTGAGCCCCTGCGACATCGTGAGGTTGCCCTGAGGATCGAGATCGATGCAGAGGACGCGAAGTCCCTGCTCGCTGAAGGCGACCGCCAGGTTCAGCGTTGTGGTCGTCTTCGCGACGCCGCCCTTCTGGTTCGCGAACACGATGACCTGTGTTCCGGCGCGGGCTTTGCCCTTCGCCGTTGAGCGAATGCTGGGACGCGGAAGGAGACGTGCCATTGCCATCTGTTGCCCCCATTCGCCCCGGCAAGGTGCGTTCCTTCATACGATTCGACGAGTTTTCGATCGGATGTTCTGGCGTTCACCCCCCTCGCGACGGCCCAGTCGAGGCGTCCGCAGACTCGTCGACGGCTGCGAGGGCACCCATGAGTGCGGCAGCGGCGGAGCGGGCGCGGGAGTCCCCGTCGACTCTTGCCCACGCCTCAGCCTCGACGACGAGCGCGCGGAGCTCCTCGATCAGGAGCCACGTTGGCGCGGATGCCGGGTCGAGTGCTTCGATCCGGGTAAGGCGTGTGAGAACGCGTCGTGCCTCTTCCACACCTCGAAGCTATCGCCGGAGGTGTGACGTGTCTGTCACGCCATCGTGACAGGGCTGCGACAGCGCGTCAGGCGGCGAGGACGGTCGCCGGCCGCGGCCGGAGGCCGAGGAGCGTCTCGTCGAGCGTCTTGGTGAGGGCGACGCGGTTGCCATGCATGAGCGTCTCGACGAGGGCGCGGCGAACGGCGTCGGACGCGGCACCCCCTGCCTTCTCCGCCCGGAGCGACTCGAGCATTGCGGCACGATCAGTGACCTTCTCGCCGAGCATGACGGCGGCTCGGAGCGACGCAGCCCAGATCCCATCGCCGTTTCCGAGCAGGGCGTTCAGCGCATCGCGGATCTGGCCGGAGCGGAAGGGTTCGTCGGCAAAGAGCGAGAGCTCCCAGCGATCGAGCGCCTCGGCAAGCTCGCGATCGTCGTCGGCAAGCGTGAGGCGTTCTCGGATGTCTGCTGCGACACGGCCACGGAGCTGGTCGAGCCTGGTTGCCTCCCCCCTCGGCTGCGTCGCGGCAATCGGAAGCAACGAGGAGACACGGAGCGGTCTGAAGTCGAGGCGCTCGAAGACGACAGGGCCCGCGGCGATCGCTCCGGCCGTGACGAGCCGAAGCGCCGTGACGGCATCTGCGAGCTCGGCTGCGGCGTCCGGCGGGTCGCCGTCTGACGCGTCGAGCTCCCGCGAGAGTTCGAGGACGCAGAGCCGGTCGACGTCGCGGCCGAACTCGGGCGGCATCAGGCCAAGCGCCTCTGGCCAGAGCTTCGAGATCTCGCCTGCGACGACCGGACGCACGCGCATCCCCCCTCCGAGCTCGACCGGCTGTCCGGCGGAGAGACCGACGAGCGGAGCAAGGGCGACGTAGGCGCGGCCGGTTCCGAACAGCGACTCCTCGATGCCTGCGTAGGCGTTGTCGAATGCGTCGTCGTGCCAGTCGAAGCCGCCGGAGCGTTCGGCAACTGCGATCAACGTCGGTAGCAGGATGGTGCGGAAGAGCGCGTCGTCGTCGGAGTCGCCAAGGCCGCAGTGGGCGCGCGCGAAGATCGCAGCGGCCGGCTCGCGGCGGAGGTCGTCGATCGCGTTCCGCGCATCGGGGAGGCGCCGGAGGGTTGGTGCCTGTTCGTCGACGAACCCGCGAACGAGCGGACGGTACTCGTAGAGCGAGGGCCCGTCCCGCGTCGGGTGCTCCTCGAACGCGAACGGCAGTTCTGCACCACGCTCGGCGGCGAAGGCCGCGAGACAGAAGGCGCGAAGCGACTGGTAGAGGTGCGGTGCTCGCAGTGCCACTGGTTCCCGTCTACGCCGCGCGGCCCGGGTCTCCTACCTCAGCACCGCGCGCCGTGGGCCGACAAGGAACCCTGCTTCGACGAGGAGCGGCAGAACGTCGCTCTCGATCACCGGCTCACCATCGAAGCGTTCGACCGCGAGCCGACGCCCAACGCTGCCACCGCGCACATGACCGACGAGGGCTCCGAGCGCGGGGCGAAGCCAGCTTGCGTCAGGGTCACGCAACGGGACGAGCGACTTACCTCCCCGTTCGACGTAGAGGACGGCGTCGCCTCCGATTGCGACGACCTGCCCACCCGCGACGCGCGCCGCTCTCGCTCCCGCGCGCCGAGGCCAGGCGATCGCTGCACCGTAGGGCTGAGCGGGATCGGCAGCCGACAGAACGAGCGGTGGTGTCTCGGGGACGCTGTCGCGAAGCTCACGGAGCCGCTCGACCGCCCCACCGAGCGCAAACTGGGCGCCGCCGAGCCCTTCGACGAAGTAGCCGCGCCGGCAGAGGCCGAGCGTCTCGAGGGCACGAAGCTCGGCGTACACGGAGCCGTAGCCGCCCGGGATCCCCTCGGCCCGCACGCCGTCGCGGGTGACGATCCCCTGGCGCTCGAGCAGCAGTTCGGCGAGCGCGCGGCGGTCGGCCTGGCCGCTGAAGAGGCTCTCTGTGCGCGACCAGCGCCCCTGCGTTGCGGTGACCACGGTTGCCCGGGCGCGCGAGAACCGCCGTGATCGCCGTTCGGCCTTTGGCAAGCCGTTCCGCCGCCCTGCCCGCAGCGGCGTCCAGGCGTCGTTTGTGATCTCACCGGCCCAGACCAGATCCCAGAGCGCAGGGAGCGCTTCGTCGGCGGTCAGACCGGTCTCCTCGAGAAGATCGAGCCAGAAGAGCGCGCCGCGCCCGAAGGCGCCACGCAGGACGTCGTAGACGGTCCCTTCGGGGGCGGTGGCCGCACCGACCTGACCGAGCGCAGAAGCGTCCTCGCGGAAGTACAGCGCGACCCGGTCGAGCCCTGCGCCGACCCAGACAACCTCGCCGCTCGCGCAGAGGGCGTCGATCTGCTCGGGCCGGTAGCCGGGGACGCGCCGTGGAAGCAGGTCGCTCTCCCAGAGTGCGACGGGCAGCGCCAGCGCCTGGAGCGGCACGAGCGCCTCGCGCAGGGTTGCGCGGCGGTCGATGCCATGCCATGACGGGAGGAAGCGGGCAAGTGCTGACTGCTCCACCGGCTCGACCTCGCGACGGAGCGCAGCGAGCGACGCCCGCCGGAGGCGACGGAGCACGTCGGGGTCGCACCACTCCCGCTCGGTGCCGCCTGGACGCAGCTCGCCACGCACGAGCAGCTCGCCGCGTTCAAGATCGCTGAGGATGTCGACGACGTCGCGCCCGAAGCGCTCGTTTGCCTGGGCGGTCGTGAAGGGGCCGCGGCCCTTCGCGTAGCGAACGACCAGCTGACGGAGCGACTCCGGGCCCCCGTCGAGGTACACGTCGGGAAGTCCGGACGGCGGCATCACGCCCAGGCTGTCGCGGTAGCGCCCGGCGTCTTCCGCCGCGATCAGCCGCTCCTCGCCCGCGATCCGGACGAGGACGGCTCGGCGTTGCGCGATGAGCGGCTCTGCGAGTGCCAGGTCGTACTCGCCAACCCGGAGGTCGCCGCGCAGGCGGAGCTGGTCGTGCAGGTGGTCGGGCGTCTTTGGCTCGCCGCGGAGCTGCCTCTCGACCTCTCCAACCGCGTCCGCGTCGAGCAGGTCACGGAGCTCCTCCTGGCCGAGCAGCTCACGGAGGAGGTCGCGGTCGAGGGAGAGAGCCTGGGCTCGGCGCTCGGCGGGAGGCGTGTCGTCCTCATACATGTAGGTCGCGACGTAGTCGAAGAGGAGCGACGAGGAGTACGGCGACGCGCTCCCGGTCTCGACCTCGACGATGTCGAGACGACGCGTCAGGATCCCCTGAAGGACGGTGCGGAGGGCCGGAAGGTCGAAGACGTCCTGGAGACACTCGCGGTACGTCTCGAGCACGACCGGGAACGACGAGTAGCGGCGAGCGACCTGCAGGAGCGACTGGGCTTTGAGCCGCTGCTGCCAGAGCGGCGTCCGCAGCCCGGGTCGGCGACGAGGGATGAGAAGCGACCGTGCCGCGTTCTCGCGGAACCGCGCGCCGAAGAGCGCAGTCTCGCCGACCTCGGTAACGACCAGGTCCTCGACCTCGCCCGGGTCGATCAGGAGATCGGCGGTCGGGGGTGGCACGTCGGAGTCGGGGAAGTGCAGTGCGATCCCGTCGTCCGACCAGATCGACTGCGCCTCGATCCCGTGCACCTCGCGGAGCCGGGCGGTAAGCGCCATCGCCCACGGAGCATGGACGCGGCCGCCGAACGGTGTGAGCAGGCAGACACGCCAGTCGCCGATCTCATCCCGGAAGCGCTCGATCACGACTGTCCGGTCGGAGGGGACGACGCCGGTTGCCGCCTCCTGATCGCGGAGGAAGGCCAGAAGGTTGCGCGCCGCGCGATCGTCGAGGGAGTAGTCGTCGTGCAGCCGCGCGAGCGCGGCGGCGTCGCCGAGGGCCGAGAGCTCACGGGCGGCGGCGCCGATCTTCTCGCCGAGCTCGTACGGTCGCCCGACCCCCTCGCCCTTCCAGAAGGGCACGGCCCCCGGTACGCCCGGCGCCGGCGAGACGATGACCTGATCGCGGGTGATCTCCTCGATGCGCCAGGTCGACGCGCCGAGCAGGAATGTCTGCCCTACCTTCGCCTCGTAGACCATCTCCTCATCGAGCTCGCCCACGCGGCCGCCCCCGCCCACAAGAAAGACGCCGTACAGACCACGGTCGGGGATCGTGCCGGCATTCGTCACCGCGAGCCGTCTGGCGCCATCGCGCGCCCGGATCGTGCCGCCGGTGCGGTCCCAGACAATCCGAGGTCGGAGCTCGGCGAACTCATCGGAGGGGTAGCGGCCGGCCAGCATGTCGAGAACGTTCTCGAGCTGCGCCCGGGACAGCTCCGCAAACGGGTACGCCTGCCGGACAAGATCGTGCAGGTCGGCGACGGTGATCTCCTCGTCGCACGTGATCGCGACGATCTGCTGTGCGAGCACGTCGAGCGGGTTGCGCGGGATCTTCGTCTCCTCGATATCGCCGGCACGCATCGCCTTGACGACGACGGCGGACTCGAGCAGGTCGGCCCGGAACTTCGGGAAGATCCGCCCCTTTGAGACGGCGTGCAGCTCGTGGCCGGCGCGACCGATCCGCTGCAGGCCTCGTGCAACCGACTTCGGCGACTCGACCTGGATCACGAGATCGACTGCCCCCATGTCGATCCCGAGCTCGAGCGATGAGGTCGCAACGAGGCACGGAATGCGTCCGGCTTTGAGATCCTCCTCGATCAGCACACGCTGCTCACGCGCCAGGCTGCCGTGATGGGCTCGGGCGACCTCGCGCTCGGCGAGCTCGTTCAGGCGGAGGGCAAGCCGCTCGGCGAGCCGCCGGTTGTTGACGAAGACGATTGTCGATCGGTGCTGCCCGACGAGAGCGAGGAGCGCCGGGTACATCGACGGCCAGATCGAGCTCCCCCCTAGCTCGCTCGACCCGTCGGTGACCTCCCCAACGCCGGCGACCAGATGTCCGAACGCGCCGCTGGCCCCGAGTTCGCGCAGGTCGTCGACGGGGACGATCACCTCGAGATCAAGCTCCTTTGCGATCCCGGCGTTGACGAGCTCGATCGGGCGACCGCCCGAGACGAAACGGCCGATCTCCTCGAGCGGACGCTGGGTGGCCGAGAGGCCGATCCGCTGGAACGGCACGTGCGTGATCCGCGCGAGCCGCTCCAGCGAGACGGCGAGGTGGGCGCCGCGTTTGGTTCCGGCTACGGCATGCACCTCGTCGAGGATCACGGTCTCGATGCCGCGGAGCGTCTCGCGGGCGCCTGAGGTGAGCATGAGGTAGAGCGACTCCGGTGTGGTGATCAGGATGTCGGGCGGCTCCTTGACGAGCTCGCGGCGCTCCCGCGATGAGGTATCGCCCGTCCGGACACCGACGCGCAACGTCGACTCGAGACCCGCAAGCGGCCCGCGGAGGTTCCGCTCGATGTCGTAGTTGAGTGCCTTGAGGGGCGAGATGTAGAGCACGCGCAGGCCCTCGCCGGGCGTCGCCGTGATCCGGTCGATCGCCGAGAGAAACGCCGTCAGCGTCTTGCCTGACCCCGTGGGCGCCTGGATGAGCACGTGGCCACCGGTGGCGATCCTCGGCCAGCCAAGGGTCTGTGGCGGCGTCGGCTCAGCGAACGCGCTCTCGAACCAGGCGCGGGTCGCCGGCGAGAAGGTTGCAAGCGGGTCCATACGGTCAGACTATCGCCCCGCGCAGCGTCGAACAAGTGTTCGTTTTCGCCCGTTGTAGGATCAACGCGAATGCCCGAGGCGCTCTACTTCACAGACGACCTGGAGGCCTGCGCGCTCCTCGCCACTGATCCGTTCGCGCTCCTGATGGGTTTCGCGATCGACCAGCAGATCACCGTGCAGAAGGCGTTTGCCGGCCCCTACGCTCTCAGGCAGCGCGTCGGCACGATCAACCCGCGGCGGCTCGCCGAGATGGATCTGGACGACGCCTTCCGCGAGAAGCCTGCGATCCACCGCTTCCCGGGCGCGATGGCCACCCGCGTCCGCGAACTGGCTGCGGTTATCACCGAGGACTACGACGGAGACGCTGCACGCATCTGGACGGACGCGGCTGACTCGGCAGACCTCGAACGACGGCTCTCGGCGCTGCCCGGGTTTGGCCCGATGAAGGTGCGGACAATCGCCTCGGTGCTCGCACGGCGCTTTGGTGTCGCCGCTGCCGTCCCGCTTGCCCCCGACCATCGAGCGCTCGGCGACGTCGACTCGCCAGCGGCGCTCGCCGAGTACCAGGCCGCGAAGCGGGCGAAGAAGGCTGCGATGCGCGCCGCGGGTAGGTGACAAGCCGACCGCCGTGGGATACTCGCGGCATGCAGGGAAACCGCTAGCCGTGGCCGCCGAGCCCTCGCTCGAGCAGGCGCTGGCGGAGATCGCCGAGTTGCGCGCGAGGGTTACCGACCTCGAGCACCGCGGCGGCCACACGCAGCGGCCAGCGCCCTTCCCCCCGCCTGCCGCCCCGCTGCGCCATGCCGCACCCGACGAGCCGTCGCACCACCCGCTCCTGACGCCGGAGTACTGGAACGGAACTCGGCTCTTCGCCATCCTCGGCGGGCTGCTCGTCGTGGTCGGAGCTGTCTTCCTCGTCACGCTTGCAATCGGGAACGGCTGGATCACCCCGCGGCTCCAGGTCGTCGGGGCGATCGTGGGAGGATCGCTCCTCACCGCCGCCGGCGTCCGGCTGCGCCAGCCCGGCGATGCGCCGCGCGCGGTTCTTGCCCAGGCGCTTGCGGGCACAGGCGGCGCGGTCGCGTTCCTCGGCATCATCGCGGGCAGCCGCCTGTACGACGATCGGCTCTTCCCCTACTGGGTCGGGCTGGGACTCGGTGCGGCCGTAGCGGCGTCGGTCGCGCTCCTGGCCATCCGCTGGCGCGCGCAGCTTCTCGCAGCGTTCGGGATCGTCGCGGCGATCGTCTCCCCTGCTCTCGTCGATGCACCGGAGAACAGCGCGACCACCGCTTTCCTTGTCGTTGCACTGGCAGCGGCCGCGGCGGTCGTGGTCGTCGCCGGCTGGCCGTGGCTCGTCCAGGCCGCGACCTGGACGTCCTGGATCGAGGTCGGAAACGATCTGGCGAACGCGCCTCGCACCTGGCCGCACGCGCTCTACGCCGCGCTCTGGTGGGCGCTCGTGATCTCCGGCGCGCTCGCGCACGACCTACGCCGTCCGACGGGCAGGCTCCGCGTGTCCACGGCAATCTCGACCTTCACGAGTGCGGGACTCTCCTGCGTGCTCGCCGCGGTCGCGGCGGAAGGCGACACGACCGCCGTCGGGATATACGCGGTCTGCCTCGGGCTCACCTACTTCGGGCTCGCCGCGGTGGTGCGCGCTCTGCAACGGCAGAAGCCGACGAGCCTCTGGCTCGCCCTGGTCGGCGCGACGTTCGGAGGGGTCGGGGTGTCGATGCTTCTCGGCGGGAGTCGTCCGACCGAGATCGGGGGCGTCTGGTGTGTCGAGGGTCTCGCGTTCGGCTGGCTCGGCCGACGCGAGGACGACACGTTCGCGTTCTGGACAGGCGTTGCCGCGCTCGGCGTCTCGGCGATCGTGCTCCTCACGCAGGCGCCACCGAACGCGCTGCTTTACGGCGCAGGCTCGCTCCCGACGTTCATCGCCGCGGCCGCGATCATGACTACCGCAGGCGTGATCGTCTCGCGTGTCTGGGCGCCCGCCGCGCCTGTCGCCGCGGGCCTCGCGCTGTACGGCGTCTCGGGCGTGATCGTGACGGCGATCGGCGGTGAGCGGCCCGACTACTCGCACGCGATCAGCCAGCCGGCCCAGGTGACATTGAGTCTCGTCTGGGTCGGTGTCGGCGTCACCGTGCTCGGTGTCGCTCTGTCGCGCCACTCGCCCGTCATCCGCCGTGCGGGAATGAGCCTCGTCGTCCTGGCCGCGGCCAAGGCGCTCCTCATCGACATGGCGGCGCTCTCCTCAGGCGCGCGCGTCCTTGCACTCGTCGGCGTCGGGCTTGTCCTCTTCCTCGCCTCGTATCTCCTGGCGCGGTTCGAGCGCGCCCGTGTGCGGTAGCTAGCGCGGATCGAGAACGACGACCGGGATCTCCCGGTCGGTCTTGGCGGCATAGGCGGCATATCCGGCGTGCGCTGTCACGAACGCCGCCCAGAGCTGCTCCCGCTCGGCTGCGTCGGCCTTTCGAGCCACGACCGGCCGACGCTCCCGTCCGATCTGAACAACGGCGTTCGGGTCGGCCTCCAGGTTGAGCCACCAGGCAGGCGCCCGACGGTAGCCACCGTTCGATCCGACGACGACAACTGCCGCGCCCTCCTCGAGGTACAGGAGCGGGGCCACACGGCGTTTGCCGCTCTTGCGCCCGGTCGTGGTCAGCAGGACGACGGGCATACCGACGAGCCGCCCGCCGATCCGGCCACCTGTCGCGCGGTACAGCCAGACGTGCGTGGTGCTGACGCTCTTCATGAACGCGCGTCTGCCGACGACACGGAGCGAGGTCGTGGTCATTCCGCGGTCATCCAACCACAGGATTCGCCGCTACGTGAGACCGCGCCGACTTCGGGAGCGCCAGTCGCCGGGGGCGGTATTGTCAGAGCGTGACTTCGCCGACATCGGAGGGCGGCCGCCCGGACCTGACGATCCTGATGCCGGTCTACAACGAGGCCGCGACCGTCGCGGAAGCGATCAGGACGATGCTCGCCGAGCGCCTGCCGGTCGAGTCGCTCGAGCTGATCGTGATCAACGACGGATCGGCCGACGGATCGGGCGAGATCCTCGACGCCGGCCCCTGGCCGGACACGGTTCGTGTCGTTCACCACGAGCGCAATCAAGGGAAAGGTGCCGCGATCCGCACCGGACTCGAGGTCGCTCGTGGGCGCATCACGACGATCATGGACGCTGATCTCGAGCTCTCCCCCGCCGACCTCGCACGGCTCCTTCCACCCATTCTGGAAGGACGCGCTGATGTGGTCTTTGGCGCCCGGAGCTTCCCTCGGCACACGGCACGGCAGGTGCGCTACCTGGTCGGCAACGTCGGTGTGAGCTTCGCTGCGAGCGTTCTGTACCAGCGGCGCATCCACGACATCATGACCTGTTACAAGGCGATGGAGACCGAGCTCTTCCGCTCTCTCGAGCTGAAGGAGTCGGGCTTCGGCATCGAGGCGGAGATCACCGCCCGGCTGCTCCAGAGCCGATCCCGACTGGTTGAGGTTCCGGTCAGCTACGAGCCGCGCACGCGCAAGGAAGGCAAGAAGCTGACCATGTTCGACGGCGTTCGCGTGCTGCGCACCCTCGCCCGGTGCCGGTTCCGCCGCAGGCCGACCTCGACGCGCTGAGCGGAGAGGCTCCGTCATCGACGCCTCCCCACATCGCGCTGTGACAACTCCGTAGCTCGCGCGAGGGGAAAAAGGCGACGGCCCGTGCGGCGAGCACGGGCCGTCTGTGGTGATTGCCGACTCGGCCTGCGGGAACAGGCTGGATGAGTCGGCTGTCAGAGCCTATCCGGCGCGGTTCATGACAGGCAGGCGGGCTCGCCGACTCCGCCGCACCCGGCAGGGATCTTCGGCGCGTAAGCGGCCGGGATCGAGTGGAAGTCGCGCAGGCTTCCGAAGACCACGGCGATCTCCTGGCGGTTACGAAGAACGACACGGCGCGGGTCGCCCGCGACGCGCGTTCCGTCGATGTAGACACGGAGCTCCTTACCACCACCGACGCAGTTCCCACCGATGCAGGTTGCATCGAGGCGCACGCCCCACTCCTGGAAGAACTCTCCGAGCGTGAAGGTGCCCGGACGGTCGGCCTCGATGTGGATGATCCCGCTCGAGGTGTGGACGTGGAGTGGTGCGAGCGCCACGCGGTCACCGAAGAAGTGAGCGGGGCCGCAGTCGCCGATCGTGCGACTCGCGGGCGGCGGTGGGCACGGGCCGGGGCCGCTGTCGTACGGCTCGGCGTGCCCGACCCCGCCGGGAATCGTGATCCTGCGCCCGTTGACGATCACGTCGAGATGAACGTGGTCGTGACGGATGAGCGTCCCAACCACCGGGACGAGCCCGGCCGAGGCGATCTGGCTCAGCCGGTAGGCGGGGAGCCCCCACGGTGCAGGTGTCGTCGCAGTCTCGGTCGACGGAGCCTGTGGCGCAACGAGCGCGCACGGGTCGACCACTCGCGCATGGAGGCTTCCCCCGGCGAGGCGGAACGTGGGCGCGAGCTTGCTGCCGGCGCCGCTTGTGGAAAGGAACGGCACGTGACTGTCGTCTGCGAGCCAGAGCACGTGGCCCGAGAAGGTGAGGCTTCCCGTCACCCTCTCCAGCGACGACACTCCGTCGGCGTTCAGCACCGCGACCTGGCCGCTTGAGCGGTTCCGCAACGTGACCGTCGTTGGCCCGAGGTGTCGCACGGTCGTCCCACCGGTGCGTGTCGTCTCCACAGCGCGCACGACGCGGACGTCGAGGGAAAACGGGCAGAGGCCGGTATCGACCGTGTGGAACCTCTCCGTCGTGCCGCTCCGGCCGTGCGCTTCCGCGACGAACAGAGCGGCGCCGAGAAGGAGCGCGGCAGCGAGCCCGCGCGCGACGGTGCCCGACCGCTCCGAGGAGCGTCGCTCTGCGCTGGGTCTCCGACGACGCGACATCTGCAGGCGGATTCTCGCACCGGCGAGCGTGGCGCGCGGTACCGGTTTCGGCTCTTGTGAACGACGGAGCTGCGCTGTACCCTCGAGCTACCGCCCCGCTCCTCCCCGACGCGGCCGAGATCGTCGCGGGCAGGGGAAGGCTTGGTAGAAGAGATCACTGTCGTGCCGTATCGCGTCCACCTCGTAACCGTCCTCGTCGGGCTCCTCGCTGCGGCCGGGGCGCTCGTCGGCCCGGCCGCAGGTGCAGCGACTCCGCCCATGACGCTGAACGTGAACATCGGCGGCGCCCTCGAGGTCGTGCTCGGCAACGGAACGCGCATCCGGACGGCGACGGCCCCCGGCACCGTCATCCCGCCGGGCCAGTACCTGACGATCGTTGCGAGCGACATTCCCGACACGAAGGATCTCTTCCACTTCTTCCACCTCTCCGGCCCTGGCGTCAACGTCTCCACCGACCTGCTCCCCTGCATGAACCCGGAGCCGATCTCGACGGTGACGCTCCTGCCGAGCTCGACATACACCTACGAGGACAGCCGCCATCCCGAGCTCACCCACGTGGTCTTCACGACCTCTGCGACGGGTTCGAGCTCCGACACGGCCGGTTCGACCGCCGGCCCGGCGACCGGGGATGCGACCGGCTCCACGTCGAACTCGTCGGTCGTCGGCTCGAGGACATTCCGCGGCGGGGTCACGGCCGCGGTGAGCGCCGCCGGGACGCTGACGTTGGTCCGAAACGGGAAGGGCGTGACGTCGCTCAAGACCGGGCGCTACCAGTTCGTGATCGTCGATCGATCAAAGACGAAGGGCTTCACCCTTCAGCGTGGTCACACGAAATTCCAGACCCTCACTGGTGTTGCCTTCACCGGCAAGCGCAGCGTCACGGTCGCGTTGAAGTCGGGCGCGTGGACGTTCTCCTCGGCGGGTGCCGGGTCGCACGCCTTCACCGTCGTCGACTGACCGACCGCCGGACGTCGGCGCCGCCGACCGGGCGACGCTCTCAGCGCCCTCTCAGAATCGCTCTCTAGCTTGGGGTGAGTTGTCCATCCAGTGCCTCCACCGAGAGGTTCACCGAACCAGAAGGAGCGTCGCCCGTGAACGACCCCATCGCAGTGCTCATCGCCTCAACGTCGGCCGCTACGAGGTCTGCGTCATGAAGCGCCTCGGCGGAACCGCCCGCGTCATCCATCCGCTTGCTGCGATCGCCGTTGTCGCGCTCGTCTTCTTGCAGGTCTACCTCATCGCCGAGGCGATCTTCGGTCAGCCTGGCGCACTGAACGACCACAAGACAGTCGGCGGCCTCGTGGTCGTTGTCGAGCTGCTCGTTCTTGCCACTGCGCTTCTCGGCTGGCTGCGCGACCGCGTGCAGGTCGGCCTCAGCGCGGCGCTCGCCGTCGTGGGCGTGCTCCAGGTCTCGTTTGCTCAGAACCTCGGGAACTCGCCGGCCGTGCATGCCCTTCACGGTCTGCTCGCGCTTGTTGTCGTCCTGCTCGCTGCGCAGATCGCCGCCCGCAAGCGGGGCGTGTTCCTGCGCCCGCTCGCTGCTGCACGCGGCTGAGCTTAAGGTCGGCCTCCGGCCTCCGGTCGCCTGTCGCGCGCCGGGGGCCGACCTCTGTACCCACACCGCCCTGTCAGGACGTGGTCAGCACGACGGTGAGCTCGTACGGGTCGCCAGTGCGTGTCGGCGGGGTCAGCTCGCAGCGGAACTGCTCGGCGACCGCGTCGGCGAGCTCGTTCGCGGTCCGTGGCCGGACGCCGCTTGCGAGGACGTGCCGTGCGACCTCGCCGCGTGTCTTCTTCGCGAAGTGCGAGACGACCCGCCGCACGCCGTCACGCTCCTCGACGACGCCGACGTGCACACGCGTGATGGAGGCTTCGCGCGACGGCCGCCAGGCTGCGACGTAGGTGGCGGAGCGGCAGTCGAGGACGACCCGCCCTGTCGCTGCCTCATCAAGCGGAGCGCGCAGCGGGTCGCGCCAGGTCGCGGCCTCCATCTCTCGCTTGTAGGACGGGATTCGGTCGCCCGGTCGCAGCGCTCCGAACTGCGCTGAGATTATCACGATGTTCCGCGCGGTGCGAGCAGGCAGCGTGGCGATGTCCAGAGCGTTGTAGAGCACCCCCGTGTAGAGGCGCGACGCCGGAACGGTTGGGGCCGCGCGGAGCACGTCGTTGAGGAGCGCCGCGCGCGTCGGTGTGAGCGACGGGAAGGAGAGCGTCGCGAGGTCGATCGGCCTGCCGCGCGTCGGCTGGAGCTTCGACTCGCTCGGCGGCAGCAGGATCAGGGGTGCTCGGCGAGCCACCCGCCCATCGTAGGAGCACGGCCGCGGACGGCGGCGCTACTTGCGGATGTCGCAGTAGATGCTCTCGGATCCGTCGGTCGGGTTCTTGAGCGCGATCTCGTAGCTGCCGGCAGGTGTGCCGTCCTTCGACTTGTACCACCGGCCGCTGAACCTGTTCAGGTCAGTGCCCGAGAACCGCAGGGTGTAGCCGACGATGCTGTCCTTGAAACGCGTCGAGGCCTTGGCGGTCGTGAACGTCCCGGGCTTGCCGGAGTACGTGAACGCCGTCCCGGACTTGATCGCGATCGTGCCGAAGAGCATGTAGCTCGAGCCGATCGTGCAGTCGTACGCGCCAACGGGCGGCGCCTTGGCAAACGCCGCGGCCGGGACCGCGAGGGCGAGGGCGAGTGCAAGGGCGAGGCGCATGCCGCGAGGTTAACGAGCGGTAGAGCCTGCCGCAATGGACGTGCTTCCGCCGCCGCGCTCTAGGATCACGGCATGGCGTACGACGAGGGTCTGGCCGAGCGAGTCCGCCTTCTCGTGGACGACGAGCCGGGAATCTCGGAGCGCCGGATGTTCGGCGGCCTCTGCTTCCTCGCCTACGGGAACATGTGCTTCGGGATCGTCGACTCGGAGCTGATGGTGCGGGTCGGCCCCGACGGCTACGAGGCGTCGCTCGCCAAGCCTCACGCCCGCCAGATGGACTTCACCGGTCGGGCGATGCGTGGTCTCGTCTACGTCGACGAGGAGGGTGTCGCCGAGGACGACGACCTCGTCGAGTGGCTACGCCGAGGTCTCGACTTCGCCCAGTCGCTCCCGCCGAAGCTCTGACCCCACGCGGCGGTGCCGACCGAACCGCGAACGAGATACGTTGTCTGCCCGGACGTGGGTGTTCCTCCTGTCCAGAGCAGCGCCCGGGTGACTTCGTAGCTCATTTCTGCGACAGACCTGATGGAGGCGGCGGGAATCGAACCCGCGTCCGCGGACGCACCGAGCGAGCGTCTACAAGCATAGGCTGCGATTTCAATCTCACCCGAACGGCCGGTTCGCAACCGACCTACCGCCGGGCCAGCCATCCTGAGGTCTCGCGCCGCCGGCGATTGGCTTTCCCTTGGCGCCAGCCCGTTAGTTGGTGCCGCGTCCGAGTCACGGGCAAGCTCGGGGCGACATCGCTAGCTAGTCCTTGGGACTAGGCAGCGAGTGCGAGATGATTCTCCGCACTTACTTGTTGTTTCCGGTTGTTTTACGAGGCCGACCGGAGACCTCGGCTTGCAGCTCGACCGGAGAACCGACCACGTCGAAACCATGGCGCCCCCGTATGTGTTTCTCCGATCGTACCCGCCCACCGTGGCACGCCGGAGGAATTCAACGTCGGGGGCGCCGTCCGTGGTGGACCGCTCCCCCCGACGTCAGCCGACGTCAGCCGCGGTCTCCGCCACCGGAGTACGGTGTCGAACGCGCGACGAACGCCGCGATATCGCGGATGTAGGCGGGCTTGAACGCCTTCGCGAAGCCCGGCATGCCCTCGCCGCCGTAGGTGATCTGGGTGATCAGCGCGGCGTACGCGGACGGCTCCTGATCGAGGTTCGGGCCACGCTTGCCGAGCGTCTTCGCGGCCTTGAGAATGTGGCAGCCGCCACACGCCGCCACGAAGAGCTGCTTCCCGGCCTTGACGTCGCCTCGGATCGGCGTGGTTGTCACAGCTGCGGGATGACTGAGTGCAGCTGGTACTCCAGCCGTGAAGGCCGCTGCGACCACCGTGAAGATCGCAAACAGAACCGACGCGCTACGTGCACGAACCATACGGGCCTCCAATCGACGTTGAGACCAAACGATCGCGCGACCGGCAACGTGCGTCGTCAGGGGAAGCCCGGCCGCGAATGCGGCCTTTCCGCACGGCCGGATCAGCGCCGGGACTTGAGCGCGCGTTCCATCTGACGCTTGGCGTCGCGATCAGCGACCGTGCGGCGCTTGTCGTGCACGTCCTTGCCGCGCGCGAGCGCAAGCTCGATCTTGACGCGACCGTCCTTGAAGTAGAGCCGGGTCGGAACGACCGTGAGCCCCTTCTCGCGCACCTGGCCGTACAGCCGGTCGATCTCGCGGCGGTGGAGAAGCAGCTTGCGGGTTCGGGTCGGCTCGTGGTTCGAGCTGTTGCCCTGGTCGTAGGTGGCGATCTCGGCACCGACCAGCCACGCCTCCCCCTCCCGGATGTCGGCGAAGGCCTGGGCAAGCGTCGCCCGCCCCGCGCGCAGGGACTTCACCTCGGTACCGGTCAGGACGAGTCCCGCCTCGAAGCGATCGAGGAGCTGGTAGTCGTGCCTGGCCTTGCGGTTATCGGCGATGAGCTTCTCGGACATACAGGGCGATTGTAGGGTCGACCGCCCGGTGCTGCGCCCGTGCGCGGTCAGCTCGAAAGCGGCGCGAGCTCGACCTTGCCCTCGTGCCGGGAGATCGACTCGACGCGCACGGCGATCGGATCGCCGAGGTTGTACCGGCGGCCAGAGCGTTTACCGACGAGTGCTGTGCCAGTCGGGTTCAGCTCGAAGTACTCACCGGGAAGCCTCCGCGCCGGCACGAACCCTTCGAAGACGCCGCCGAAGCGGACAAAGAGCCCGGCGCCGATCATGCCGGTGATCTCCCCCTCGAACCGCTCCTCCCAGCCGAGCTCGAGTAGCCGATCGTCAAGGAGCCAGCTCAGGCAGATCTCGTCGGCGTCGTACTCGATCTTCGCTGCCTCGCGCTCGCGGGCCGAGGTGTGCGCTGCCAGATCTTCGAGCCCCTGGGGTGCGTGGTCGTCGCCAACCCCGAGCTCATGCAGGAGCGCGCGGTGCACGATCAGGTCGGGGTAGCGGCGGATCGGTGAGGTGAAGTGGCAGTAGGCCGGGCTTGCGAGTCCCGAGTGGCCGCGGTTGCGGGGGGCATAGCGCGCCTGCTTGAGCGCCTGCAGCACGAGCGACGGGAACGCCTCCTTGCCGCGGCCGGACTGCTCGGTGTACTCGGTGACGCGCCGGGAGATCTCGCCGGCGAGCACGCTCGCCTCCTGCGGAGAGATGCGCTCGGGAGCAGGCGGCGTCGGGACGCCAAGGTCGGAGAGCTTCGAGAGCAGCAGCTGGATCGACTGCGGCTCCGGCCGTTCGTGGACGCGGTAGAGCGCCTCACGGCCGCGGCCCGACAGGAACTCCGCCACGTGCTCGTTCGCCCGGATCATCAGCTCCTCGACCAGCATGTGGGCGTGCGGCTCGCCCTCGAGCCACGCGTCCGCCACGCGCCCGTCCTCGAATCGGAAGTTGAGCTCGGGTGTGGTCACCTCGAGCGCGCCGCGGTCGAACCGGCGGCGACGAAGCTCCGAGGCGACCTCGTCGGCCAGCGAGAGCTGCTCGAGGATCTCAGGCGTCGCCTCCCGCCGCTCGGCCTGGCCGTAGGTCAGACGAGCGCGCGAACGGATCACGGAGCGGTAGAAGATCGGCTCGCCGCCGCCGGGCGGCATCTCGACGGTGACGCACAGGCGGTCGAAGAGCGGCCGCAGCGAGCAGGCGTCGTCGGCAAGGTCGCGTGGCAACATCGGAGCGACGACCCCGGGGACGTACGTCGAGAAGCCCCGCTCTGCCGCACCGAGATCGAGTGGCGTCCCGGCGGCCACAAAGTGCGAGACGTCGGCGATGTGCACCCAGGCGCGGATCCCGTCAGGCTCGCGCCGGAACGAGAGGGCATCGTCGAAGTCCTTCGCCGAATCGGGGTCGATCGTGAACGCGACCAGGTCGCGCAGATCGACGCGCCCGTCGGTGCCTGGTTCGGGCAGGTCGTGCGGCTCGAAATCAACGCGCGCGCCACGGTCGACGAGCAGCGCTTCGAGCACGTTCTCGATGCGCTTGGCGCTGCCGAGACCACGCTCGAGGCGCGCTCTCCCCCGGCCCGGTCTGATCACAGCCAGATCGCCAGGAGCCACATCGCCGAGACCGCGCGACTCGAGGAGGATCGGCACTCCCGCCCCGAAGAATGGCTCGCCGTGGATCAGCTTGCCGCGACGGGTGATCTCGACGACGACAAGCTCTCGCGGCTTCGGTGACTCCATTACCGGAGCCTACGCTGCGCCCGGCAGTCGACCGGTCGGGTCAGACGCGGAGGAAGCGATGCAGCGTCACGCCGGAGCCGATAGCTCCGAGCAGCAGCCCGACGCCCATCAGGATCGCCGAGGTGAGCGGGAAGGCAAGCGCGTGGACGGTCTTGTCGCTCGAGAGCGCGTTGTGGAGGATCGCCGGCAAGGCAAGCTCCTTGCCGAGGATCAGGAAGACGACCGCGAGCGCCGCCCCGCCGACCCCGCAGAGCAGGCCTTCGAGCATAAACGGACCGCGGATGAACCAGTTGGTCGCCCCGACGAGCTTCATCACCTCGATCTCTCGTCGTCGCGAGAAGATCGAGAGCCGGATCGTGTTGGAGATCAGGAGCGTGGCAGCGATCAGCAGCACCGCCGTTGCGATCGTGAAGATCACCTCGACGTAGTGCGCGACCTGCAGGATCCGGCTTGAGACCTTCTTCCCGTCGACGATGTTCTCGACGCCCGGCATCAGCGGATGCAGGCTGTCGTAGAGAGCCTGGATGTCCTCGGCCTTGTCCGGCGTGACGTCGATCGAGTCGGGCAGCGGGTTGTACGGCAGGTTCTTGACGAGGTCGGGCTGCGTCTTGCGCATCTTGACGAGCGCCGCCTCCTTCGAGATGAAGCGCGTCTTCCCGACGAGCGGATTCGCGTTGAGCAGGTTCAGCACCGCCTCCTCCTGGGTGCGCGTCGCCGCCTGGCCGTTCGCAGTCGTCTTGAAGTCGACCTTGATCATCAGCTCGTGCTTGACGTGGTTCGACCAGGAGAGCGTCCACGAGCCGAGCGCGATGAAGAGGCCGAGCAGGAACATGCCGACGAGGACGGTCATCATCGCCGCGAAGGTCGTCGATGCGTTCGCACCGAGACTCCGCCATGCCTCGGACATGAGCAGCCGGGCCCTCATTCGCCCGTGTACCCCCCGCGACGCTCGTCACGGGCGAGCCTGCCGCCTTCGAGCTGGATCACGCGCTTGCGCATCTTGTCGACCATCTCGCGGTCGTGGGTCACCATCAGGATCGTCGTGCCGCTCCGGTTGATCCGGTACAGGAGCTGCATGATGCCGACGGAGGTGTCGGGGTCGAGGTTGCCCGTGGGCTCGTCGCAGACAAGAAGCGGCGGATGGTTGACGAAGGCGCGCGCGATCGAGACGCGCTGCTGCTCGCCACCGGAGAGCTCACCGGGAAGAGAGTTCATCTTGTGCGAGAGACCGACCATCGCGAGCACCTCCGGAACCTTCTTGCGGATCTCCGTCCGATGCTCGCCCTGCACCTTGAGGGCGTAGGCGACGTTCTCGGCCGCTGTGCGGCTCGGCAGAAGCTTGTAGTCCTGGAAGACGCAGCCGATGTTCCGGCGCAGCATCGGCACCTTGGAGCGCTTGAGACGCGTCAGGTCGCGGCCGCCGACGACGATCTTGCCCTCCGTCGGTTCCATCTCCTTCAGGAGAAGGCGGATGAGAGTCGACTTGCCCGATCCGGAGGCCCCGACGACGAAGACGAACTCACCCTTGTCGATGTGGAACGAGACATCGCGCAGAGCAACGACGTCCGGCTCGTACAGCTTCGTGACGCTCTCGAACACGATCATCGAGCTGCCGCTCGCAAACTCCCGATCCGCGGGAACAACCGGCGGATCCACGAGAGTCGTGGTGGTATCGCTTGGGATGATGTCGGGTTCCTGCACTAGAAGACCAAGAGGACGCGGCTCATGTCTCGCGTCCGGTGCCGGGGGTCTCGAAAGTGTAGCCCACCGAGCTACCCAACCTTGCCGGCCGCCTTCGCGAGGAGGTACTCGTGAATGAAGGGATCAAGGTTGCCGTCAAGCACGCCCTGGGTGTTCCCGGTCTCGAAACCGGTGCGACTGTCCTTGACCTGCTGGTAGGGATGCAGGACGTAGCTCCTGATCGACTCACCGCCAAACCCGGTATCGGCTGCGCTAGCACCACCACGCTCCTTCGCCAGCATCGCCTCGCGCTCCTCCTCGCCGCGCTCAACGATCCGGGCCTTCAGGACGCGCATCGCCGTCTGCCGGTTTGCCGACTGTGACCGCTCATTCTGGCACTGGACGACGATCCCGGTCGGCATGTGGGTGATCCGAACGGCCGAGTCGGTCTTGTTGACGTGCTGACCACCTGCACCCTGTGCGCGGTAGGTGTCGATGCGGATGTCGTCCTCGGCGATCTCGACGTCGGCCTCCGGAGGCAGGAGCGGCGCAACGATCACGGTGGCGAATGAGGTCTGACGTCGGTGCGCGGAGTCGAACGGGCTCTGGCGGACAAGCCGGTGCTTGCCGCGCTCGGCCTTGAGGATCCCGTAGGCGTTCTCGCCGGAGACGGTGAACGTGGCGCTCTTGAGCCCGGCCTCTTCGCCTGGGCTCGCCTCGAGCAGCTCCTGCTTGAAGCCGCGCTCGGACGACCACCGCTCGTACATCCGCAGCATCATCTCCGCCCAGTCCTGGGCATCGGTGCCGCCGGTACCCGACTGGAGCGTGACGACGGCGTCGCCCGCGTCGTACTCGCCGTCGAAGAGCGCGGCCTCCTGCAGCCGGTCGAGTTGCTTGCGCAACGGCGCGATCGACGCCGCGATCTCGGAGGCCATCTCGGGCTCGATCTCGTACAGCCCGACGGCGTCCTCGAAGTCGGCGGTGAGCTGCCGGTAGGTCTCGAGACGCTTCGAGACGCGTGAATGATCCATCGAGATCTTCTGTGCGCGCTCCTGGTCGTCCCAGAAGCCAGGTGCGCTCATCGACTCCTCGAGCTCACCCTGACGCGTAGCTAGGTGATCCGGGTCAAAGGTAATCACGGACCCAGGCAAGCTGGACCCTGATCTCTTCGAGCTGGTCGGAGAGCGGCTGCTCGGCTTCGGCCATGCCTCGATGCTAGCGGCCGGGGAGCTGCCCGCTCCGGCACACCGGCACCTGCGAGCGCGTCGTGACTAGGCGCCGTGACAGCGCTTGTACTTCTTGCCCGAACCGCACCAGCAGGGGTCGTTGCGACCGATCAGCTGGTGGTCGGTCTTCACCGACGGAGTCGTCGAGACCGACGTCCCTGCACCCGCCGAGAGTGTCGCCACGCCGCCGGCGGCAGCGATCGCCTGGGCGCCGGCGATCGACTCGTGCTCGTAGGTGAGCCTGCCTGCCGGTGCCATTCCGGGCACAGACGGCAGCGCCGGCTGGTCGCCGGTCGCCTCCAGCTGGGCGTGGAAGAGCAGCGCGATCACCTCTTCGCGGATCGCACGGTTGAGCTCCAGGAACATGAGGTGGCCCTCGTTGCGGTACTCGACGAGCGGATCCTTCTGGGCCATGCCGCGGAGGTGGATTCCCTCGCGCATGTAGTCCATGTTCTCGAGGTGCTCGCGCCAGCGGATGTCCACCGTCTGCAGCACCATGAAGCGCTCGAGATCGCGCATCAGGCCCTCGTGCACGGTCTCGACGGTCGTCTCCTTCTCGGTGTACGCGTCGAGCGCATCGTCGACGAACTCTGCGACAATCGAGGCGCGGTCGAGGCCGCGGAGCTCCTCGACGGTGACGCCGGTGCCGTAGAGGCCGTCCATGGCCGTGAGCAGGCCGTCGAGATCCCACTCCTCCTGCGCCTCGGTCGCCGTGTACTCGTCGACGACGTAGGCGACGACCTCGGGGAGCCACTCCTCCTTGATCTCATCCGAGAGATCCGCGCCTTCGAGCACCCGGCGGCGCTGCTCGTAGATGACCCGGCGCTGCACGTTCATCACGTCGTCGTACTTGAGGACGTTCTTCCGCGCGACGAAGTTCTGCTCCTCGACCTTCTTCTGGGCGTTCTCGATCTGGTTCGAGAGGATCTTCGCCTCCATCGGCTGGTCGTCGGGCAGCTTGAAGCGATCCATGATGTTGAAGATCCGGTCGCCGGCAAACATGCGCACGAGATCGTCCTGGCCCGAGAGGTAGAACCGGGTCTCGCCCGGGTCGCCCTGGCGTCCGGAACGGCCGCGGAGCTGGTTGTCGATCCGGCGCGCCTCGTGGCGCTCCGTCCCGAGCACGTAGAGGCCGCCGAGCTCGCGCACGCGGTCGTCGATCTTGATGTCGACGCCGCGGCCTGCCATGTTTGTCGCGATCGTGACAGCGCCCTCGCGGCCGGCGTCCTTGATGATGTCGGCCTCGCGCGCATGCTCCTTCGCGTTCAGCACCTCGTGCGGGATCCCGTTGCGCTTGAGCAGCTCGCTCAGAAGCTCCGACGTCTCGACGGCGATCGTGCCGACGAGGACGGGCTGACCCTTCGCGTGTCGCTCCTTGATGTCGGTCATCGCCGCCAGGAACTTCGCCTCGACCGTCTTGAAGATCAGGTCGTTCTTGTCCATCCGCGCAACATCGACGTTGGTCGGGATCGGCACGACGTTCAGACCGTAGATCTCGACGAACTCCTTCTCCTCGGTCTTCGCGGTGCCCGTCATCCCGCCGAGCTTGTCGTAGAGGCGGAAGTAGTTCTGGAGCGTGATCGTGGCGAGGGTCTGATGCTCCTCCTGGATCTGGACGCCCTCCTTCGCCTCGACCGCCTGATGGAGGCCCTCCGACCAGCGGCGGCCCTCCATGATGCGCCCGGTGAACTCGTCGACGATCTTGACCTCGCCCTCCTGGACGACGTACTCGACGTCGCGCTTGTAGAGCGACTCGGCCTTCATCGACTGGATCAGGTGGTTGACCAGCTGGACGTTCTTCGGGTCGTAGAGGTTCTCGATCTTGAGTGCCCGTTCGACCTTCTCGATCCCGGATTCGGTCGCCGAGACCGTCTTGTGCTTCTCGTCGAAGATGTAGTCGGCCTCGAGCGCGAGAGCCTCGTCCTCGGCCTTCGTGCCCTTCGACTGGAGGCCCTTGAGCCCCCGGATGATCCGGGCAAAGTCGTAGTAGGTCTTCGCTGCGACGGTCGGCTCGCCGGAGATGATCAGCGGCGTCCTCGCCTCGTCGATCAGGATCGAGTCGACCTCGTCGACGATCGCGAACGGATGGCCGCGCTGGACGACGCCGTCGAGGGCGATGGCCATGTTGTCGCGCAGGTAGTCGAAGCCAAACTCGGAGTTCGTCCCGTAGGTGATGTCAGCCTCGTAGGCGTGCTTGCGATCCTCGAAGCTCATCGCGGTGTCTATCGACGCGACGCGCACGCCGAGGCGCTCGTAGACGCCGCGGTTCCACTCGGCGTCGCGCTGGGCGAGGTAGTCGTTGACCGTGACGAGGTGGACGCCCTGGCCGATCACCCTGCCGTCGTGGGTGGTGACGGTCGGCAGAGAGTTGAGGTAGAGCGCGAGGCTCGCCACGAATGTCTTGCCTTCTCCCGTTTTCATCTCGGCGACGTCGCCTTCGTGGAGGACGATGCCGCCCATCATCTGCACGTCGAACATGCGCTGGCTCGACTCGCGCCAGCGCGCCTCACGGACGGCGGCATACGCCTCGAAGAGCAGGCTCTCGAGCGTCTCGCCATTGTCGAGGCGCGTGCGGAACTCGGCGGTCTTGCCGCGGAGCCCGTCGTCGGTCAGCTTCTGGAACTCGGGCTCGAGCGTCGCGATGTACGCGGCCTGCTCGGCGACCCGCTTCATACGGCGGCCCTCGCCGAAACGGAGGAACTTCTCGAAGCCTTCTGACCCGACCATCGTCACAGGGTAACGGCTCGGATCGGCACTGCCGGGGCCTGCCGTATCGGCCGGCGAGATGCTTCGTGAAGAACGTGGTCGCCTCGAGTTCGCCGGCGACGTTCACCGCGTAGTCCTCAACGATGCCGAGCTCGTTCCAGCCGAGCGTCCGGTAGATCCGTTCGGCGTCGCGGCTTGCGGTATCGAGGATCAGCAAGCTGATTCCGCGAGCGTGCGCCTCGGCTTCGGCAGCCTCCATCAGAGCCCTGCCAAGCCCGCGTCGCCGTGCCGCCGGTGCGACGAGCAGCTTCTGGATCTCGGCGCGGTGGCGGCCGTTCGCGTCGGCGCCGGCGGAAGAGACCCACTCCTACTCGTGGTGGTTCGTCCGCCTCCGAGGCTCCTCACGACGCTTGTCGCGATATCTCTGAAGCTGCCGCTGGAGGTTGTCGACGAGCTCGTCGAGGGCAGTGCGAAAGTCGGCGGCCGTCGCGCGGACGCGCAGTGTCGAGCCCTTAGTGAAGACGGTTGCCTCGGTGACGTGATCGGCTGCGATCGACGGGTTCCGCTCCTCCGCGAACTCGACCTCGATCTCCGTATCGGCCGCGAGCTGCCTGTCGAGCTTCGCAAGCTTCTCTTCGACGTACTCGCGATCGGCCGCGCTCACTTCGATGTTCTTGCCCTTCACCCGGAGCCGCATGACGTCCTCCTTGGTTGTGGTGATCAGAGGTCTCCCTCAGCGTACCGCGCTCCCATCGACCACCACTCCGTGGTTTTCCGCACGCGATGCCGTGCATCGCCCGCAGAACACCTGCGCGCAGCCGGTCAGCGCACGGTGCGCGCGAAGGTGACCACCTCGATCGCTGCCGCGCCCGCGCCTGTGAGCGCTTCGGCGGCTGCGGACGTCGTGGCGCCAGTCGTGTAGACGTCGTCGACGAGCACGATGCGCCTGCCATCCAGTGAGACCGTGGCGACGAACGCGTCGCGGACGTTCGCGCGGCGGTCGGTGCGCGCGAGCCCGGTCTGGCGGGCGACGCTGCGACGCCGTCGCAGAAGCGGTACGACGTCGATATTCCACCTCTGCCCGAGCCCCGCTGCCAGCGCCGCAGCCGGATGATGCCCGCGTCGCAGGCTCCGGTCGCCGTCAGCCGGGATCCACGTGACGAGATCGGCAGTCGGAACCGGCACGCCTGCGGCAACGATCTCCGTGGCCACCTCGGCAAGCGTGCGTAGCCCGCCCTCCTTCCACGCGCGCAGAAGCGGCCGTGCAGCGTCGGCGTAGGCGACGCCCGCGCGCGCCGTCGTGAACGAGAGGCGCTGCCCCACGCACTCCACGCAGGACGCGACAGGCCACGTGGTCGGAGCGCCGCAGCGGGCACACCACGGCGGAGCGAGCACCCGAAGCGACCTCCGACACGCAGAGCACAGCGGCGGTCCGGATTGCCCACACGCAACACAGCGGGCGGGAAAGAGTGCGTCGAGAAGCCACAGGACGCACGGTAGGCGACGCCGTGTGACGTGTCTGGAACGAGAGTGGAACGGCTAGGGCGTGTACGTCTCGCGCGGCGGCAGACCCTGCCGGGCGCGGTACCGGTTGTCCGCCTCGAGCAGCTGGCGCGGATCGCCGATGTCGAGCCACTCCTCGGCAAAGCGGTACCCGAATACCGGCTCGCGCTCGAGCAGCCAGATCAGGAAACGCCCCGGCGGATCCGGCTGGTTCCCCTCGGCGAGGTAGCGGTCGATCAGACCGAGGTGCTCCGCCGAGAAGAGATACGTCGCCGTCGAGACGAGATCGCTCTTGGGCTCGTCCGGCTTCTCCTCGAGTCCGACGACGCGATGGTTGCCGTCGAGCTCGACCACCCCGTACAGGCTCGCGAGCGACGGATCGGCAAGCCGATGGACGGCGAGCGCGCTGCCG
This sequence comes from Actinomycetes bacterium, assembly GCA_037142875.1. Lineage (GTDB taxonomy): Bacteria > Actinomycetota > Thermoleophilia > Gaiellales > Gaiellaceae > PALSA-600. Next base: position 47,931 of record JBAWZV010000003.1, read on the forward strand.
CCCTCCTCGCTCCAGAACGCGATGTAGTCGGCGAGGGAGAACTCGAAGAGGTTGTCGGCGGCGATCACGAGCAGGTCGTCATCCGCCAGGCCGCCGTGCTCGACGGCGTAGCGGATATCCCCGATCGCTCCGAGGCGATTCTCGTTCGTTGTCGTCCTGTCGTTGTGCACGACGACGCCGCGCTCCGGCGCCCACCGTTCGAACGACTCCGCGTAGACCGCGTTCGTGACGACGTGAATTTCACCGATCTCGCCGGCCTCCTCGACGCGATCGACGATCCAGTCGATCATCGGGCGACCCCCGACCGGGAGGAGCGGCTTTGCTGTCTCGATCGTGAGCGGGCGAAGGCGCATTGCGTACCCCGCTGCGAGCAGGAGCACGTTCACGAGCCCACCACCGCCGCGACGAGGGATTCGCCGTACGGTGCCCGGTGGACACCGTGCTCCGTCACGATCGCCGTGATGAGCGCGGCCGGGGTGACGTCGAACGCAGGGTTTCGGGCAGCGAACCGGGCGGTCACCTCGGCCGGGTCGCGTTCCTCGATCGGGATCTCGGTGCCGGTCGGGGTCGCGTGATCGACCGTCGAGCTCGGCGCGACGATGAAGAACGGGATCCTGTGGTGAGCTGCAAGCACGGCGAGACCATACGTGCCGATCTTGTTCGCCGTGTCACCATTCGACGCAATCCGGTCTGCGCCGGTGAAGACGACGTCCACCTCCCCCACGCCCATCCGCGCTGCCGCTGCGGAGTCGGTGATGACCGCGTGGGGCACACCGGCGGTCTCGAGCTCCCACGCAGTGAGTCTCGCGCCCTGAAGAAGCGGGCGTGTCTCATCGACCCAGACGTGGCTCAGCAAGCCTTGTTCCCACGCTGTCAGGAGCGCGCCAACGGCGCTCCCGTAGCCGCCGGTCGCGAGCCCTCCCGCGTTGCAGTGGGTCAGCGCACGCGTTCCCGGCTCGAGCAGACCGGCGGCATGCGCAGACATCGCGCGGCAGCGTGCAACCTCGTCAACATGAATCGCCCGCGCGCGCTCCGCGGTCGGGTCGTCCCGCATCTCATCGAGCGCCCAGCCAAGGTTCACTGCCGTCGGCCGGGACGCCCGTAGGACGCGCTCTGCCTCCGCGATGTCCTCACCGCGCGTCGCGGCGAGCGCCAACCCGTAGGCAGCCGCGATCCCGATCGCTGGCGCTCCACGCACGACCATCGTCCGGATCGCTGCGGCGACCTCTGCTGCCGTCTCGCAGACGACGTCCACCTCCTCGGTCGGCAGAAGCCGCTGGTCGAGGAAGACAACGCAGGTGTCCTCGAGCCGTAGGATCCGCTCGGGTTCGAGCACCCGCACGGGGGCTACGTTCCCTCGTTCCACGACGAGAGGTAGGTCGCCTGCTCCGCGGTCAGCGCGTCGATCGTCACGCCCATCGTCGCGAGCTTGAGCCGCGCGATCTCGTCGTCGATCGCGACCGGCACCGGGTAGACCTTCTTCTCGAGCGACGCCGCGTGCTGTACCGCGTACTCGGTCGAGAGCGCCTGGTTGGCAAACGACATGTCCATCACGATCGCCGGATGCCCCTCGGCGGCCGAGATGTTGACGAGACGCCCTTCGGCCAGCAGGTAGACCCGGCGGCCGTCGGCGTAGGTGAACTCCTCCACGAACTGCCGTGCCTCCCGTGTCTCGACAGCGAGGCTCCGCAGGGCGGCGATGTTGATCTCGACGTTGAAGTGCCCCGTGTTGCAGATGATCGCGCCGTCCTTGAGGTTCGCGAGGTGCTCGCCATCGAGGACGTGTTTGTCACCGGTGGCCGTGCAGAAGATGTCGCCGACCCGTGCGGCGTCGCTGATCGGCATGACCTCGTAGCCGTCCATCAGCGCCTCGAGCGCCCGCATCGGATCGACCTCGGTGACGATCACGTGCGCCCCCATGCCACGGGCGCGCATCGCAACTCCGCGGCCTGTCCAGCCGTACCCGGCGACGACGAAACGCTTGCCGGCAAAGAGCACGTTCGTCGCCCGGATGATCCCGTCGATCGTCGACTGGCCGGTGCCGTAGCGGTTGTCGAAGAGGTGCTTCGTCCGGGCCTCGTTGACCGCGATCACGGGAAACGCAAGCGCGCCGTCGGCCTCCATCGCCTTCAGTCGGATGACGCCGGTGGTGGTCTCCTCCATCCCGGCGATGATGTCGCCGAGCTGCTCGCGCCGGGCGCTGTGCAGGACGCCGATCACGTCGGCCCCGTCGTCCATCGTGAGCTGCGGCTTGTGATCGACCGCTGCCTCGATGTGCTGGTAGTAGGTGTCGTTGTCTTCGCCCTTGATCGCAAACGTCGCGATGTCATACTCGGCCACGAGTGCGGCTGCGACGTCATCCTGGGTCGAGAGCGGGTTCGAGGCGCAGAGCACCACGTCGGCCCCACCTGCCTTCAGCGTGCGCATCAGGTTGGCAGTCTCCGTCGTGACGTGGAGGCACGCCGCGATGCGGTAGCCGGCGAGTGGCTGCTCGGCGGCGAAGCGCTCCCGGATCGCTGTGAGCACCGGCATCTGCCGATCGGCCCACATGATCCGGCGCACGCCTTCGGCGGCCAGTGCGATGTCCCTCACGTCGTATCTCTTGGGCGTCGTCATGGTGTCCTGTCCCGGTGTTGGCGATGCGTCAGGCGGCGAGCAGACGCTCGTGCTTCTTGCGCTAGGGGGCCGATGTCCCTTCCCGGCCGTAGGCGTCCTCGAGCCGGACGACGTCGTCGAGGTGCGGCGTCGAGACCTCGAGGATCGTCGTGTCCTCGATCGCGGTCACCCGATGGACGGTGCCAGGCGCGTAGTGAAACGTCGCTCCAGTCTCGATCACCTGCTCGGTCAGCGACCCGTCACCAACGAGTCCAAGCTCGAGACTCGCCCGTCCGGACTGCACGAGCCAGGACTCGTCCTTCTGCTCGTGGTACTGGAGCGACAGCGAGTGACCGGCCTTCACGAACAGCACCTTCCCGCAGTAGACGTCCGTCAGGGCCCAGATCAGTTCGTGACCCCACGGCTTCTCGACTCGCCGCGACTCGAACGTCCACGCAGGCGTGCCAGTCACGCGAGCCACTCCGGATGAGCGGCGACGTGCTCGCTCGCGGTACGCAGCTCCTTCGGGGTGTTCACCGTGAGCCAGAGTCCGTCGTGGCGAAATGCCTGGAGCGTGCCCTCGGCCGCGAGCTCCGGGAACGTCGTCGACTCCTGATCGCCGATGTCGGGGAACCGCGCGATCGCCTCGTCCGTGAGGACGTAGTTGCCGCAGTTGACCCAGTACGGGACACGGGCCGCCTCATCAAAGCCGCGCACGACGTCGGCGTCGTCGAGCTCGACGAGGCCGAACTGCGACTTGGGCCGGGCGACCGTGATCGTCGCGAGGCCCCTTGCCTCGCGGTGGCGTGCGAGCAGGCCGACGAAGTCCACATCGAGCAGCTCGTCGCCGTTGAGCGCGTACACGTCACCGGTCTGCTGACGCAGCCGCGCCGCGAACTTGATGCCCCCGCCACGCCCGAGCCGCTGCGGCTCCTCGGCGGCGACGATCTCCGCGCCAAGACCCGACAGGGACTCGACAAAGAAGTGGCCCTGGTCGACTGCGCACGAGAAGATGATGCGGCCGACCCCGGCCGTGACGAGACGTGCGACCTGGTAGGCCGCAAGCGGCCGACCCGCAACCTCAACGAGCGCCTTCGGGCGACCATCCGTCGCATCCCCCATGCGCTCCGCCTTGCCACCGGCGAGCACGATCGCCTCCACGACTACCCCGTTCCCGGCCGGCCGATGCCCTCGTAGATGAAGCCCGCAGCGCGCGTCGCGTCCGGGTCGAGCAGGTTTCGGCCGTCGATGATCAGCGGGTGTGCCATCGAATCGCGGATCTCCGGCCGTGCCAGGTCGCGAAGCTCGGCCCACTCCGTCACGATCACTGCGGCGTCCGCTCCGGCAACAGCCTCCTCGATTGACGCCGCGAGCTCGACGCCGCGAGGGAGCACGCCGCCGTCGGCGACCGGATCCCAGCCGCGCACCTCGGCTCCCTCGGCGAGTAGACGGCTCGCCAGAACGATCGAGGGCGCCTCACGCATGTCATCGGTGTTCGGCTTGAACGCGAGCCCGAGCAGGGCGACCTTCTTGCCCCGCAGCGAGCCGAGATGGCCCTTGAGCTTCCCGATCACACGCCGCTTCTGAAGCTCGTTCACCTCGATGACCGCCGAGAGGAGCTGAAAGTGATAGCCGGAGTTAGAGGCGAGCTGCTTGAGCGCGAGCGAGTCCTTCGGGAAGCACGAGCCGCCGTAGCCGATGCCGGCGCGGAGGAAGTGCGGCCCAAGCCGCTTGTCGAGGCCCACACCTTCTGCGACCTTGACGACGTCGGCCCCGGTCGCCTCGCAGACGTTCGCGATCTCGTTGATGAACGAGATCCGGGTCATCAGAAACGCATTCGCTGCAAGCTTGATCATCTCGGCCGAGTTGACGTCGCACCGGACGACCGTCGCCTCGAGGGCCGAGTACAGGTCGGCGACGGCATCGCCGTCGGCCTCCTCGAACGCGCCGACGACCACGCGATCGGGGTGCATGAAGTCGCGCACGGCGTTGCCCTCGGCGAGGAACTCCGGATTCGACGCGTAGCCGACATGGCCGAGCCCGCGGGCATCGAGGCCATGACGCACCTTGTCACCGGTTCCGACCGGCACGGTCGACTTCATCACAAGAATCGGCCGGCCGGGAAGCTCAGGGAGCTCGTCGACAACCGTCCAGACCCGCGAGAGGTCGGCGTCGCCGGAATGCGTCGGCGGCGTATCGACACAGACGAAGAGGAACTCGCAGGCGGCGATCTCGTTCACGTCGAGCGTGAACGTGAGCCGCTCCCGGTTCCGTTCGAGCAGCGCGGGAACGTCCTCCTCGTGGAACGGCACCTCGCCGCGACGAAGCGTCTCGATCTTCTCCGGTACGACGTCGCGGATCACGACGTTGTGACCGAGCTCTGCAAAACACGCGCCGGTGACAAGACCGACCCACCCTGCTCCGAAAATGCCGACGTTAGCCATGCCCGGAATCTACTTGACCGCCGCGATGGGCTTGAGACCCTTCGCAATCGCAATCATCGTCTCGTTGGAAAGACCGTCGAGGAGCGTGTTCACGACCCAGTAGCTCGTGTCGTGAACGCGCAGCACGATCATGTGCAGGTGCTGCCCGGAGTAGTAGAACGAGAACTCGCGGCCGTTCAGGCTGTGCTGGAAGCTCTTGTCGCCGAGGACAGGCGGGTCGGTCATGTTCGTCTCCTCGATCCCCCAGTACTCACCGGCGCCGTTCGGCATCCGGAAGACGAGCCGCACCGCCTTGTGGTGCCCCTGACCGTCCATCCAGTACATCCGTGACGCCTTCTCCCGGTCGGGCTCGCCGTTCGAGGCGAACACCGTCGGCGCCTGGAGCTTGAAGGGCACGCGGCTGACGTATGGCTTGAGCAGATCGACCCCGGTGGTGCTGCTCTCATAGACCGACGGGGTCTGATGCGAGAGCGCCGGAGTGGCCGGCATTGAGACGGAGAGCTGGTCGTGGAACGTCTCACCGAGCACGACCAGCACCATCACGCCCGGATCAAGCACCCGGAGCGCCGGATCGTTGGGAAGCGGCGCGACGTCGGCAGGGATCAACAGCGTCCCGAGCTCCTTCGCGGCCTCCTTCGCGCCCGCGATCGACGAGTCGAAGTAGAGCTTCGTGTGGAAGTACGTCTGCGACGGAGCATCGGCCGACGCGCCGTTTGGCGGCACGACGCTGACGTAACCGCGCTGCGCGAGGAGGTAGCTGCCGTTGGCTGCCGAGCCCGCGATGCCGTTGCCGTTCAGCACGGTGACCGTCGTGTCGGCGGGCGCAGGCGCCTTCGTCTTCTTCACCTTCGGCTTCGTCCCGAGCGCGGCGGCGTTGGCGGCCTTCGAGCTCTGCACGTCCGGATGGGAGAACTGGTTGACCGCCTGCGCGATCGAGTCGGTCGAGGCGTGCGTCTCGCCGACGCCGCTGATGTTCTCGATCTTCTCCTGGAAGAAGCGACCGCCGGGGAGTGTCGCCGCGAATAGCGCGTAGCTGAGCACGGTCGAGTCGTTGAACGAACCTCCCACCTCGACGTTCGTCGTGATCGCCGAGACGATCCCGGGCAGCCGTAGTGGGTCGAAGTTCCGGGCGACCTGCTGCTTCAACGACCGCACGAACGCCTGCTGGCGGGCGAGCCGGTGATAGTCGTCGTCTGTGTGGCGGAAGCGGACGAGATCAAGCGCCTGCTGGCCGCCGAGCCTCTGGTACCCAGGCTGGAGGTTGATGCTCGCGTAGTCGGAGGCGGCCGACCCGCTGTTGCGGTTGTAATAGCGCTGGTCGACGTCCATCCAGATCCCACCGAGCCGATCGACGATCTCCTTGAAGCCGTGGAAGTTGACCGTGATCAGGTAGTTGACGGGTAGGCCGGTCAGGTGCTTGACGGTGTCGAGCGTGCCCCCGGAGCCGCAGTCGGCATAGGCGGCGTTGATGCGGTTTGTCCCGAGCGAGTAGGTCTGCTTCGGGCAGTAGATCGGCACGACGAGGTCGCGCGGAAACGAAAGCAGCGAGATCGTCTTGGTGCTCGGATCTGCCCGGATGAGCATGACGGTGTCCGAGCGGGAGACCGTGGAGTACTCCGCGCCGGCCCGCTGGTCGTACCCGACGACGAGAGCGACCGCCGCGGCACGCGGGATCGTCGCGTCGAGCTGCCGCGACGCGACGACGACGTCGCTCGAGTGCGCACGGACAGACCCGACCGACTCGTGGAACCAGAGATACGCCCCCCCAGCGACTCCGAGGCCGGCCGAGACGATCGTGAGCAGAGTTCCCAGCAGGATCCGCCCGAGCAGCCCGAGCCCCGAACGGCCGTCGTCGGGAGGCTGGCGGTAGCGCGCGATAGCGCTGATCGGACCAGGCGGGAAAACAGCGTCGCCGTTCTGGCCGTGCAGCTCGGCGCCGCGCCCGACACCTCTCTTCAGTGTGGTTCTCATACAAGGGACGCGAGGCCCGAAGGCGTCAGCGCGGGACGAAGGATAGCCACCAGCCCGGGTAGCCCCGGAATCAGGCCTTGGCCCGGCCGATCATGGTGCGCGCAAGCCGCGTCTCGAGCGGCAAGAGCTGGCTCTCGTCGGTCGACGGTGCGACGACGTTCATGAAGAACTCGGTGCGCCCCTTCGCGAAGAAGCCGAAGTCGGCAAACACGCTCACGGTGGTGGAGCCGCTCTTCACGGCGATCACGACACGAAAGATCGCGGCGTGCGTTCCGAGCGCCGGAACAGGGAGACGCTTCACAAGCGTGAAGGTGCTGCCGCTTCCCCCGATCGACTTCAGCAGGTCGTACTTGAGACACGTCGGCAGCTTCGGCTGAAGGATCCGGGCGAACTGGGAGTCAACCTGTTTGGCGCTCTTCAGCACCTCGACGTCGGTGTCGATCTGGATTCCGGCGCTGTCCAGCGAGTAGAGCGCTTCGGCATGGCCGGTGATCGTGAGATCGCTGTAATTCGGGTGGTAGGCCGGGCAGACCGGGATCTTCAACGCGTCGGGCTTGCGCTCTCCGCCTGACCAGCCAGGGCCAAGGTCGCTCTTGAGGAGGAGTGCCGCCGAGGCGTGCGCCTGGTCGGCTGTCGTGATGCGAACCTTCGGATCGAGCGGATCGGCGGCAAGGGCAGCCGCGCCGAGCATCGTGGCTACGACAAGCACGGCTGCGAGAGAGGCAACGCGCCTCATGCTGCCGCCCGTGTGATCGATGCTTGAGCCATCGCCGCCTCGAACGGTACTAGCTGGTCAGCTCCGGGGCCAGCGGGTGCGACCACGTTGAAGGCGTACTCGAGCCGACCGACACCGAAGTACACGTAGTCGCTGATGAACTTGACCGGCCCGCGAGGCCCCTTGACCGAGAACGACGCCCGGAAGGCGGCGCTGACGTTTCCGGTCGGCGGGAACGTGAGGCGCGCGACGGTCACGTTCGACACCTTCGCCTGCTTCCGGATCTGGTACCCCAGGCAGCCCGCAAGCTCCGGCTGGATCGTCCGCTCGAAGTCAGTCCGCACCGATGCGGCGTCTGTGAGCACCTGGACGTCCTGGTTGAACGACACGTTGAACTGCGGAACGGCGAACCGTGCCTCCGCATGCCCGCTGACGATCAGATCGGACTCCTTGGGGTCGAATCCCGGGCAGTTCGCCGCCGTGAGCTGAGACGGTCGCGTCTGCCCGCCCTGCCAGTCATGGCCGAAGTCGACTCGGTGCAGCAGCGCCGAGGTGGCCCGCGCCTGGTCGGTGGCGTTGATGCGCATCGTCGGCGCATCTGCAAGTGCCGACGGTGTGGCCACCAGCATCACGAGCGTCAGGACGATCAGGATTCGGTGCTGGGGCATGGTCCGACTTGTAGCACGCGTTGCTTAGAACCTGGCCAGAATGGCGCGGCGACGGGCCGCGGCGGACGTCAACCCGGATCGGCGATGTTCTGACGCAGCCACTGCTCCGCGTCGGCGACCGAGACGCCCTTGCGACGTGCGTAGTCGGCCAGCTGATCCTGCGCAACGCGGCCGACCGAGAAGTACTTCGCCTCCGGATGGGCGAAGTAGACGCCGCTCACGGCCGCCGCGGGTGTCATCGCGAAGCTCTCGGTCAGATCCAGACCGATCGCACGGGCGTCGAGGAGATCGAAGAGCTTGGACTTCTCGCTGTGGTCGGGGCAAGCGGGATAGCCGAAGGCCGGCCGGATCCCACGAAAGCGCTCGGAGTTCAACGCCTCAGTGTCGAGACGCTCGTCGGGCGCGTACCAGTCGCGCCGCGCCCTCTCGTGGAGCCACTCGGCGAACGCCTCGGCGAGACGGTCGGCAAGCGCCTTCGCGATGATCGCGTGGTAGTCGTCGTGCTCGGTGATGAAGCCGGCAGCAACGTCCTCTGCACCGTGGATCGCCACGGCGAACGCGCCGAGGCTGTCATTCACCGGTGCGACGTAGTCGGCGAGACACCGGTTTGGCCTCGTGTCGCCGTGGACGGACTGCTGGCGCAGGAAGCAGAACCGCGTGCCACCGGCGACGACATCGTCTCCATCGGAGTGCGCCGGCCAGAACCCGTACACGCCACGCGCCTGGAACGACCCGTCGGCGACGATCGTGTTGAGGAGGGTCAGCGCGTCGTCGTAGAGATCCTGGGCCGCCGGGTTCTCGAGGATGCCGGGGAACTTCCCCTTCAGATCCCACGCTGCGAAGAAGAACTGCCAGCTGATGTACGGCACGAGCTCCGCGATCGAAGGCTCCACCACGCGCCTCCCGAGGAACGGCAGGGTAGGCAGGTCGGCGAAGCTCACGCTGTGCGCGTGCGCGCGAGCATCCTCGATCGGCAGCAACGGCTTGCGTTCCTTGGCCGCGTACTGGTCCCGCAGGAGCTCCTGGCTATCCCGGTTTGCCTGGTCGACCTCGTCGCGCCTCGCAGGATCGAGAAGCGACGAGACGACGTCGACGACCCGGCTTGCATCGAGCACGTGCACGGTCTCCTTCCCGTACGCAGGCGCAATCCGAACAGCCGTGTGCTGGCGAGAGGTGGTCGCGCCACCGATCAGGAGCGGCACCGTGAACCCGCGTCGCTCCATCTCCTTGGCGACATCGACCATGTGGTCGAGCGACGGGGTGATCAGACCGGAGAGCCCGATGATGTCCGCGCCCGCCTCGATGGCCGTGTCGAGAATCCTCTCGGCCGGGACCATCACGCCGAGGTCGATGACCTCGTAGTTGTTGCAGCCGAGCACGACGCCGACGATGTTCTTGCCGATGTCGTGAACATCGCCCTTTACCGTCGCGAGCACGATCGTCCCCTGTGTGCTCCCGCCGGCCTTCTCGTCCTCCATGAAGGGTTCGAGGTAGGCGACAGCGCGCTTCATCGCGCGGGCGGACTTCACGACCTGTGGCAGGAACATCCGACCCGAGCCGAAGAGGTCGCCGACGATCCGCATTCCGTCCATCAACGGCCCCTGGATCACGTCGAGCGGCCGCGACGAGGCCGCGCGCGCCTCCTCGGTGTCAACCTCGATGAAGTCGACGATCCCGTGGACGAGCGCGTGCGAGAGCCGTTTGCCGACGGGCGACTCACGCCAGCCGAGATCGCGCTCGCGCTTCGTCGCCTCACCGGTGACCCGTCCGGCGAGTTCGACCAGGCGATCGGTGGCATCGGGCCGTCGGGCAAAGAGGACGTCCTCGACGTGCTCGAGCAGCTCCGGCGCGATGTCCTCGTACACGGCAAGCTGCCCCGCGTTGACGATCCCCATGTCGAGACCCGCGCGAATCGCGTGGAACAGGAACGAGGCATGCATCGCCTCGCGGATCACGTCATTGCCGCGGAAGGAGAACGAGAGGTTTGAGATGCCGCCACTCGTCGACACGCCCGGGCAGCGCTCCTTGATCGCCGGCAAGGCTGCGAGGAAGTTCTTGGCGTACGGCTCGTGCTCTTCGATCCCCGTCGCCACCGCGAGGACGTTCGGGTCGAAGATCAGGTCTTCGGGCGCGAAGCCGACGACGTCGGTCAGGAGGTCGTACGCGCGGCCGCAGATCTCGACCCGCCGCTCCACGTCGGTCGCCTGCCCCTCCTCGTCGAACGCCATTACCACCACGCCCGCTCCGTAGTCGCGCACCTTGCGGGCCTGCTCAAGGAACGACGCCTCGCCCTCCTTGAGGCTGATCGAGTTGACGATCCCCTTGCCCTGGATGCACTGCAGACCGGCCTCGATCACCGTCCACTTGGAGCTGTCGACCATGATCGGGAGCCGGGCGACCTCGGGCTCGGTCGCGACGACGTTCAGGAACGTGCGCATCGCCTGCTCGCCGTCGAGCAGGTCGGCATCCATGTTCACATCGAGGATGTTGGCGCCACCGCGCACCTGCTCGAGTGCGACCTCGACTGCGCCGGAGAAGTCCCCGGCCTCGATCAGCCGCCGAAAACGTGCCGACCCGGTGATGTTCGTACGTTCGCCGATCAGCACGAAGCCCGTGTCCGGTCCGATCTCGAACGGCTCGAGACCGCTGAACCGCGGACGTGCGTACCTGCCGGCCGTCACGCCGTCACCTGGCATGGAGACGCGGTGGGACGTCACTGACGGCCGCGGCAATCGCGGCGGTGTGCTCAGGCGTCGAGCCGCAACAGCTCCCGGCGATGTTGACGAAGCCGGCCTGCGCGAACTCGCGTAGCAGCGAGCTCGTTACCGCTGGCGTCTCGTCGTAGCCCCCGAAGGCGTTTGGCAGCCCGGCGTTCGGGTGCACGCTGACGAGGCAGGGAGCGAGCCGTGAGAGCTCCGCGATGTACGGCCGCAGCTCGCGCGCTCCGAGCGCGCAGTTGATCCCGACGATCAGAGGGTCGGCGTGTGCAATCGACGTCCAGAACGCCTCGAGCGTCTGCCCGGAGAGCGTGCGCCCCGAGAGGTCGACGATCGTGACCGACAGCCAGAGCGGCGTATCGGGCACGGTCTCCCGGGCGGCGACGATCGCGGCTTTCGCGTTGAGCGTGTCGAAGATCGTCTCGAGCAGAAGCACGTCGACGCCGCCTTCGACGAGCGCAGTGAACTGCTCGGCGTACGCCGCCTTGACCTCGTCGAAGCTCTTGGCGCGATACGACGGGTCGTCGACCTTCGGGCTGAGCGAGAGCGCAACGTTCAGCGGCCCCACCGACCCGGCCACGAAGCGATCGCCCGCCGCCTCCCGTGCGACCCGGGCACCTGCGAGGTTCATCTCGTACACGGCTCCCTCGAGGCCATAGTCGGCCTGACCGATCGACGTCGCCGTGAAGGTGTTCGTCGTCGTGATGTCGGCGCCCGCCGCGAGGTAGCGATCGTGGATCGAACGGACGAGGTCAGGACGGGTCAGATTGAGGAGGTCGGGGTCGCCGGTCACGTCGATCTCGTGGCCCTGGAACCGCGTGCCTTCGTAGTCCTCTCGGGTCAGCCCGGCGCCGTGCAGCATGGTTCCCCATGCGCCGTCGAGGACGAGGATCCTCTCGTCTGCGATCCGTCTGATCTCTGCTGCTGCGTTGCGCCTCGCCATGTCGCCTCCGTGCCCGAAGAGGTTCGCGACATCCGTCCCGCGAGGCTCTTTAGGCGTTTGGTAACCCGGTCGCCAAGCTGCCGTTCAAAACTCTCCGGGAATCTCCCTGGAATCTAGCGAAGGGATCCAGGCTCCCGTAGCGCCGGCGCCTGATCAGCGTGACGAGGCCGCTCGTGCGAACGACGGAAGCGCGCTAGCTGCGACCGGAGACGGCGAGCTGGTTCTCGGCGTGGCGGATGCGCTGCTCAACCTGCCAGCGATCCGCCGTCGACTCGCCCCGCTCGATCGCCTCGAGCTCCGCCTGAGCGGCCTCGAGCTGACCCCGAGCGCGAACGTCGTCGATCTTCCCCGCCTCTACCGCATCGTCGACGAGCGCGATCGCCCGATCCCGGAGCACCTGAAAGAACCCCGGGCCCGTTGCGAACTCGAGCACGTCCGCCCCGTCACCGGGGTGGATCCGTGTCGAGCCGGCCCGGAGCGTCGCAATCAGCGGCGCATGCCGGGCCAGCACGCCGATCTCCCCGATCTGGCCGGGGACGATGATCAGCTCTGCCTCGCCCTCGTACGCCGCTCCATCAGGGGTGACGAGCGAGACGTCGAACTTTTTGCCGGTGCCAGCCACTCGCTACGCCGCCGCGAGGGCCTTGCCGCGCTCGACGGCACCCTCGATCGGACCGACCATGTAGAAGGCCTGCTCCGGGAGATCGTCGTGGAGACCGTCAATGATCTCCTTGAAGCCGCGGATCGTGTCCTCGACCTTGACGTACTCACCCGGGGTACCGGTGAAGACCTCGGCGACGTGGAACGGCTGTGAGAGGAACCGCTGCACCTTGCGGGCACGCGACACCGTCAGGCGGTCTTCGTCGGAGAGCTCCTCGATGCCGAGGATGGCGATGATGTCCTGGAGGTCCTTGTACCGCTGCAGGATCTCCTGAACGCGCGTCGCGGTGTCGTAGTGATCGTCCGAGACGATGCCGCGGCCAAGAGCGCGCGACGTCGAGTCGAGCGGATCGACAGCCGGGTAGATGCCCTGCTCGACGAGCGCGCGCGAGAGCACGGTCGTCGAGTCGAGATGGGCGAACGTGTTGGCCGGAGCCGGGTCGGTGAGGTCGTCTGCAGGGACGTAGATCGCCTGCACCGAGGTGACCGATCCCTTGTTCGTCGAGGTGATCCGCTCCTGGAGCTGACCCATCTCGGTTGCGAGGGTCGGCTGGTAGCCGACCGCGCTCGGCATACGACCGAGAAGCGCCGATACCTCAGAACCGGCCTGGACAAACCGGAAGATGTTGTCGATGAACAGGAGCACGTCCTGGCCCTGGTCACGGAAGTACTCGGCCATGGTCAGACCGGAGAGACCGACCCGGAGACGCGCTCCCGGCGGCTCGTTCATCTGGCCGTAGCAGAGTGCGACCTTGTCGAGAACGCCCGACTCCTCCATCTCGAGGAGGAGATCGTTGCCCTCGCGGGTGCGCTCGCCGACGCCCGAGAAGACCGAGACGCCACCGTGCTGCTGCGCGATGTTGTGGATGAGCTCCTGGATGAGGACGGTCTTGCCGACTCCGGCACCGCCGAAGAGGCCGATCTTGCCGCCACGGACGTACGGGGCGATCAGGTCGATGACCTTGATGCCTGTCTCGAAGATCTCGACCTTGGACGAGAGATCCTGGAAGGCCGGCGGATCGCGATGGATCGGCCAGCGCTCGCTGCCTGCTGGCGGCTCGCCCTTCTCGTCGATCGCGTCACCGATCACGTTCCAGACGCGACCGAGGGTCACGTCGCCGACCGGCACCGAGATCGGTGCGCCGGTGTCGACCGCGTCAGTGCCGCGGGCGATGCCGTCGGTGGAATCCATGGCGACTGCGCGGACCCGGTTGTCGCCGAGGTGCTGCTGCACCTCCGCGATCAGCGAGCCTCCATCGGGCCGCGTGATCCGCAGCGCCGAGTAGATCTCCGGCAGCTTGTTCGGGAACACGGCGTCGACAACCACGCCCTTGATCTCGATGAGCGTGCCGACATTCTCGTTGCTGCCGTTGTTGGCCATCGTCTCTCTCTCCTGGAAAGTTGCTTGGTCTCCGCGAGACGCCTACCGCAAACACCCGGGCGCACGGGAGCGTCGGCAGTCTATCGGAGGGCGCGGGACGCGAACGAAAGAGGTGTACCGATGTCGGCGAGCGCGAACACCGTCGGCTCTCTCAGGACGTGCTCGCGGGCGAAGCGCTGCTGCTCAACGGCGGTGAGAAGCGCCGAGCCGCCACGTGGCCCTGCGCCGAGGAGCGGCAGCAAACCGACGGCCGCGATCGCTGCCGCCACGAGCGTTATCCCCGCAGATACCGGGCGCACGCCGAGCCGCTGACGCCGCGACGAGTGCGTGGGTACGGGCGTACGCGACTCGGTCACAACCGGCGAGGTACGGATCACTTCAGTGAACGCGTGGATCTCGAACGCGGCGAGACGGCAGTGGGAACAACGGTTGAGATGCCGGTCGAGCGAGGCTCGTTCGAGCTCGGTGATCTCGCCGTCGAGGTTGGCGGAGAGATACTCCATCGCCCGATCGCAGGCCCGTGTCTTGCGGCGGTGCATCATCGTCTCCTGATTGGACGCTGACCGCGCGACCGGGTTAGACCTGCTCGACGCCGGCCGACGGGCGGCGGAGCTCTTCCTCACTCATCGGCCACCGCTCGACCGGAAGGTGGCATGCCGCCTCGTGATCGCCGTCGAAGCGACGCAAGATCGGCGTCTCAACGTCGCAGAGACCCGGCCGAAACCGCGGGCAGCGGGGATGAAAGACACACGCCGCAGGAGGGTCGACAGGCGACGGCACGTCGCCGCCGAGCACGATCCGGTGTCGGCCACTCCCCACGCCGTTCGTCTCGGCCCGCGGGACGGCCGACAGCAACGCCGCGGTGTACGGGTGCCGGGGATGCTCGTAGAGCCGCTCGGACTCGCCGATCTCGGCGACGCGGCCGAGGTACATCACCGCGATCCGGTCGGAGACCTGACGAATCACCGAGAGGTCATGAGAGATGAAGACGTAGGTCAGGTCGAACTCACGCTGGAGATCCTTGAGCAGGTTGAGGATCTGTGCCTGCACCGAGACGTCGAGCGCCGAGACCGGCTCGTCGCAGACGATCAGCTTCGGCTGGAGCGCAAGCGCGCGAGCGATGCCGACCCGCTGCCGCTGCCCACCGGAGAACTCGTGCGGGAACCGGTTGTAGTGCTCCGGGTTGAGGCCAACCCGGGCAAGCAACTCCTGGACGCGGGATTTGACGTCGGTCTCGGTCCTGTGGATCGCGAACGGCTCCCCGACGATCTGACCGACGCTCTTACGGGGGTTGAGCGACGAGTACGGATCCTGGAAGATGATCTGCATCTGCCGGCGCAGCGGACGCATCCGAGCGCGAGACAGGTTCGTGATGTCCTGCCCGTCGAACCGGATCGTCCCCGACGTCGGATCGATCAGACGGACGAGCAGGCGCGCCGTGGTCGTCTTGCCGCAGCCGGACTCACCGACGATCCCGAGCGTCTCGCCGCGGTTCACCGTCAGCGACACATCCTCGACGGCGTGGACGACACCCTTCCCGCGCGCGAAGACCCCCTGCTTGACGGAGAAGTGCTTGGTCAGGTGCTCGATCTCGACGAGCGGGCCCTGGCCGGAGGAGGTCGTGCCGGCGCTCATCGAGCGTCGATCTCCTTCACGATGCGGTCGCGCCAGACCTCACGCTTGCGCTCGGCCGAGAGGACACACGAGTCGTCATGCCCATCCGGCATCGTCTGCAGATGCGGCGTCGTTGAGTCGCAGCTCTCGACCCTGTATTTGCAGCGCGGATGGAACGGGCACCCGCTCGGCGGGTTCAGAAGCGACGGCGGCGACCCCTCGATCGGGATCAACACGTCGAGCTTCCGGTCGACGCGAGGCATCGATTCGAGTAGCCCCCACGCGTACGGATGCTGGGCGGCGTGGAAGATCTCGCGCGACGGGCCGTACTCCATCGCGCGACCGCCGTACATGACGAGCACGTGGCTCGCGGTCTCGGCCACAACGCCGAGGTCGTGCGTGATCAGGATCACTCCGACGTTGAAGTCGCGCTTGACCTTGTCAATCAGCTCGATGATCTGCGCCTGCACCGTGACGTCGAGCGCCGTCGTGGGCTCGTCGGCGATCAGGACGGCAGGGTTGTGCACGAGCGCCATCGCGATCATTGCGCGCTGACGCATCCCGCCCGAGAACTGGTGCGGGTAGTCACGGGCACGCGTCTTTGCGTTCGGAATGCCGACTGCGTCGAGGAGTTCAACGGCGCGAACCCAGGCGGCGGAGTGCGAGACGTTCGCATGAGCCCGAACGGCTTCTGCGATCTGTGCGCCCACCCGATACATCGGGTGGAGGCACGCGAAGGGGTCCTGGAAGATCATCGAAACATCCTTGCCGCGCACCTTGCGGAGCTCCGACGGAGAGAGCTTCAGCAGGTCGGTTCCCTCGAAGAGAATCTCACCCGTGATGTCCGCGAAGGTGCGGTTCAGCAGGCCCATGATCGCGAGGCTCGTCACGCTCTTGCCGGAGCCGGACTCGCCGACCACGCCGAGTGTCTCGCCGCGCCGAAGCGTGAACGACAGGTTCGAGACAGCCTGGACGACGCCGTCACGTGTCCGAAACCGGACAGACAGATCGCGGACGTCGAGAAGAGTGTCAGACGACGACATCAGGCGTAGCGCACGCGCGGATCGAGGAAGGCGTACACGACGTCGACGACGAGGTTCATGACGGCGACCGCAATCGCCGTGCACATCACGACGCCGAGCACCGTCGGGAGATCCTGGGTGATCGCACCGTTGAAGGCGAGCCAGCCGAGACCCTGGAGGTTGAAGACCGACTCGGTGATGATCGCGCCACCGACAAGGAGCGCGATGTCGAGGCCAAAGATGGTGGCGATCGGGGTCAGGCTTGCGCGCAGCCCGTGTTTGAAGATGACGCTCCGCTCGGAGAGACCCTTGGCACGCGCAGTCCGGATGTAGTCCTCGCCCAGCGTCTCGAGGAGGTTGTTACGCGTCAGTCGCGCGTAGATCGCGATGTAGAGCAGCGCGAGCACGCTCCACGGCAGAATCATGTGGCCAAACCAGTGATTGATCCCATCAGAGATCGGGACGTAGCCGGTACCTCCTGTGATGTGATCGATCCCGGGAATCCAGAGGTGCTCTTTCCAGATAAGGAAGAGCGACATCAGGCCGAGCCAGAAGACCGGCGCAGAGATCCCGAAGAGCGCGAGTCCCATCGCGAGTCGGTCGATCCATGTCCTGCGTTTGACCGCCGAGAGGACCCCTATTGCGACGCCGAGAATCAGCCACATCGTCGCTGCCCCGGCGATCAGCCAGAGCGTCCGCGGCGCGCGCTGGATGATCTCGCTGCGCACAGACACGTAGTTCCCGTAGGAGTAGCCGAGGCCCGGCCAGCCCTGGTCGTCACCCGCCACGAAATTCTTCACGAAGTAGCCGTACTCGACGTAGAACGGCTGGTCGAGGTGCAGCCGCTTCGTTGTCAACTCGATGCACTGATCGGTCGGCGACTTCCCGCAGAAGCGAAGCGCCGGCTTGCCGTTCGGCAGCTTGAAGAAGACGAGGAACGTCACAAGCAGCACGACGAGGACGACAATTGCCGTCCAGACAAGGCGTCTCAGGAGATAGAAGGCCATCGTGTGAGTGGAAAGAGGCTTCCGGGGCGCCCGTGGGCGCCCCGGAAGCGTTCAGGAGTCGTTCCCGCTAGCCCTTGACCGAGATCATGGCGTAGGCCGGCGTCGTTGCGAACTGGTCGAACTGGTAGTGCGTCACGTTCGAGCTCGTGATGCGCGTCACCTTCGACCACATCCACGGAACCCACGGCACCACATTGGTCATGAGGTTCTTGTCGAGGTTCTCGTAGCAGGTGGTGCGGGTCGGCTCGATCAGAACCGAGCACTTGTCAAGCTGCGAATCGACGCTCGGGACACCAACGCAGTTGCCGCCGATCTTGAGCGACTTGCACTGCGCGGGGGTGACTCCGACGAGCGAGTAGTTCGTGTTGCCGTTGGCGATGATCGTGCGACCATCGAACAGCGGCGTGAAGAACGTCAGCGCGTCGGCGTAGTCCTTACCCCAACCCGGCCGCTCGGCGATCGGGATGTTCTTGGACGGGGTCTGGATCGTCGGATACGCACCGTTGATCTGGCGCACCTTGAAGGTGATGCCGATCTTCTTCGCGTCCTGCTCGATCGTCGCGACCATGCCCGGGTCAACCCCACGCGTATCGGAGACGAGGAGGACGTTCTTGCAGGCTGCGGCGTCACACATGCCGCTTCCGCCCGTGCTGTACTTCGAGCCCTTCATCGCGGCCATCGCCTTCTTGACGTCGCCGTGATTGCCTGCGCTCTTGTACGGCGCGTACGTGGCAAGCTGGTTACCGAACATCGCGTCCGGAACGACGTGGTTGGCGATGTCGCCGACCGTCGGACCGCCCCAACCCTGCCGGAGCGCGTCCTTGTCGATGATGTAGTTCATGGCCTTGCGGACATGAATGTCGTCGAACGGCGCCTGGGTCAGGTTCATCGTGATGTACCAGGTGCGGTCACCGGAGTTCTGGTGGAAGTACTGCTTCAAGCTCGAGCTCGTCGCATACTTCTTCAGAACTGCCGGCGGGATGCTCGACGTAGCCATGTCGAGCTGGCCGGCCTCGATCTTGTTGTAGATGTCGACGTTGCTCGCGTTGACCATGAACCTGACCTCATCGACGTAGTTCTTCCGCGTCGGGTCGGTGCTCTGCGCATAGTCGGGGTTGCGAACGAGGTCGATGATCGTCTGACCGTCGTAGCCTGATGCGGCCTTGACCTTGGCGCACGACGAGATATCGACCGCGTCGCTGCCCTTGATCATGTAGCCGGCAGTCGAGACGAGATTCGTCGCGTACTTGCCAGGCTGACCCTCGAAGCACTTGGTGACCTCGGACGGCATCGGGCCGGCCGCAGGCATCGCCATGCGCTTGAGGAAGTCACCGGTCGCCGCCGTCAGGTTGAAGACGATCGTCGAGCTGTTCGGCGTCGAGATGCCGGAGATCGACTTCGCCTTGCCTGCCGCATACGCGTCCCAGCCCTTGATCGGCTTGTAGTAGAAGGCGTATTCGGCCCCGTCCTTCGGGTTGGCCTCACGGTTCATCGCCGTGACGAAGTCCGCCGAGGTGACCTGGCGGCTGACGGGCGGGCCAAACTTCACGCCCGGCTTGATGTGGAACGTGTAGGTCTTGCCACCGTTGGTCGGCTTCGGCACGGTGGTCGCAATGTCAGCGACGACCGCGTTGCCCGGGCCGCCCGCATCGTGCGTGTAGCCGACGAGGGTGCGGACGAGCAGGTTGTTGAGGATGCCGAAGGCGTCACCGAGGTACTCGCCTGTCGGGTCCATGTTGTCGGTAAAGCCGAACGACGCCTCCCAGCCGACGTTGAGCGTCCCGCCGGCCTTCATCGCGCTCGACTTCGAGGAGTGGGCGGTTGCGCCGACAGCCGACGCCACGGCAACGGCCGCAACGATGGTGACGAGGCCCGCCAGTCTCCAGAGTGGTTTCTTCACGGTAGGTGTCTCCCTCCTTCGCCTCGCACCAGGACGATGCGGGGGTAGCAGTGACCGACTACTTAGACGTCGAACCACGGTCACAGTTGGTTCCCTCAACGTTCGGCCCGCACATCGAGCGCATCGCGCAGACCGTCGCCGAGCAAATTGAAAGCGAGTGTGGTGATGACGAGGAACAGGCCCGGGAAGAGCATGAGCCACCAGGCCGTGTCGTAGTAGCGCTGCGCGTCGTTCAGCAGACCGCCCCAGGACGCAGTATCCGGAGGAACGCCAAGACCGAGGTAGGAGAGCGCAGCTTCGAAGAGGATGCTCTGCGGCACGAGGAGTGTCGTGTAGACGATGATCGGCCCGCTCAGGTTCGGAAGGATCTCGTTGAAGATGATCCGCGCATCCGACGCTCCGAGCGAGCGGCTTGCCTCGACGAACTCCTTCTCGCGGATCGAGAGCGTGAACCCACGCACGAGCCGGGCGATGTACGGCCACGAGAAGATCACGATCACGCAGATCACGAGGGGTAGTCCTGGCTGGATCAGGCCGAACAGGCAGCCGTTCTTGTTCGAGTTGCACGCGGCGACGATCCCGATCGAGATCAGGAGTTGCGGCATCGCCAGCATCACATCACCCGTCCGGGAGAGCATCGTGTCGATGAACCCACGGAAGTAGCCGGCGACCAGCCCGACGATGAGTCCGATGAAGACGGCGATGCCGGTCGCGATGACGCCGACGATCAGCGACGTGCGCGTGCCGTACATCGTCCGGACGAACAGATCACGCGCCTCGCCGTCAGAGCCGAACCAGAACGCCGACGTCGGGCCCTTCGGCAGACCGAACGAGTCCTGCATCACCTGCTGGTACTGCTCGGTGTTCGGATGGCCTGTGATCGATGAGGCGATCGGCCCACCGAAGAACGCGATGAACGTGAGCAGCGCGATCACAAACAGTGCGCCAAGGGCAGCCTTGTCCTCGCGCAGACGTTCCCAGAACAGGCGCCAGGCACTCCGGGTGGCGATAGCGCCCCCGCGCGAAACGGCATCGACGACTGTGCTCACTGGTTCGTCCTCTACTCGCAAATTACGGCGATCCCGGGAAACGGGTTCGGAGTATAGGACGTGCGTTCCTGCAAGTGAGTTAGTTCGCGCGCGCCGGACAGCGCACGAGCTCGACGATCATGCCCTTGCTTCGCCCAGATCAGGCTCAGCTCGTCGCCTGCCTGGGAGAGAGCGGCAGAGATCAAGGAAGGCATAGTCCGCGCCATACCACTCTCGGAGGTTCGCCCTCCCGATCGCACTCACTGTCCGATCGACCGTCGGAGGATTCCGGTGGGCCGCAACATCGTCATCCGGCAGGCTAATCCCTGTGCCGACGCCGAGCACGTCGCAGAGCTCTCCGAACCCACGTGCGAGCCCGTCAAGCCACAGTACGAAGAGGACGTCCGGCGTCCGACTGGTGAGGTACTCGGGGTCTCGAAACCAACGCCAGTAGGAGTCGCGGACATGCCTGATCGATCTCATCGCGTCAACTGCGGCTGTCCGGGTCTCACCGTCCGTTGCTGACAGCGCCTCTGCCAAGGCGTTCGCCGTCGCAAAGCATCCGAATGCCGCCGACTCCTCGCGTGTCCACGGGATGTCGTACCGCGGACGCCCCTGCCGTTGCCGGCTGTAAAACCCGCTCACGTAGCGCTCTACCGGGTCGCGAACCGCAAAGACGACCTTCTGCCCTTCCGGGATGTCGGGAAGGGTCACATCGTGCGGGTGAAACCTCAACTCATACGGACCCGCGGCAGAGACCGGGCGAAGGGCAAACTCAACAGCGGTGCCGGCCGTCTTCCCCACGTGAAGGAAGTGCACTGGCTGCCGTGGCTTCCGTCCGATGCCACCGAGGGCACGCCGGAGCTGCATTGCAAGCCTGACGTCTGTCACAACGACCGGTCCTGCACATCTGCATGACATGTCGCGGCCACGACCGGCGAGTATAGGGCCCGCGCGAGCGGCCGATACCGCTCGAACAGGTGGATAGCCGGGTTACCCGGACAGTGCGTCGGCGCCCGCGACCACTTCCAGGATCTCCTGTGTGATCTCAGACTGACGGGCCCGGTTCATCGCGAGGGTGAGCGTGTCGATCAGCTCACCGGCCGCCTTCGAGGCGTTCCGCATCGCCGTCATCCGGGCACCCTGCTCCGACGCCGCCGACTCGAGGAGCGCCCGATAGATCTCGGTCTCCACGTAGACGGGCAGCAGTCGTTCGAGGATCTGCTTCGGCTCCGGCTCGAAGAAGAAGTCGACGGGGCCGGCGTGCGCCGCCTCGTCCTCCTCCTTCGTCGCCTCGAGCACGTCGATCGGAATCGGCAGGATCTCGCCGACCGTCACGGTCTGCACGAGCGCCGAGGCAAACGAGTTGTAGACGCAGACGACGCGATCGACATCGCCGTTGACGTACGCCTCGGCGACCGCGTGAGCGATCGCCTGCGCGTCGGTGTAGGCAGGCTTGTCGCTGAATCCTGTCCAGGCCTGAACGAGGTTCAGCCCGCGGAAGCGAACTGTCGACTGCGCCTTCTTCCCGGCGGTGAAGAACTTGACCTCACGACCGGCCGCCTGCTCCTCGCGCATCAACGCGAACGAGCGGCGGAGAACCTGAGCGTTGAACGCGCCGGCGAGGCCACGGTCGCCCGTCACCGCGACGATCGCGACCGTCTTGACCTCTTCACGCCGCTCGAGCAGCGGCAACCTGACGGCGCCCGCTGCCTGGGCCGTCCCAGCCATCAGCTCCAGCATCCGATCGGCGTACGGGCGCATCGCCTCGATCCGCATCTGCGACCGGCGCAGACGGGCCGAGGCGACGAGCTCCATCGCCTTCGTCAACTTACGCGTGTTCGAGATCGAACGGACGCGCCGCTTCAGGTCCTGGGTCGACGCCATGTGTTAAGCGGCGCTCTCGACGTTGAACATGCCCTTGAACTTCTCGATGGCGGCGTTCAGCTTCGTGACGGTGTCATCGCCGAGATCCTTCGTCTCACGGATCTCCTTGAGTACCACACCCTCCGACCGCAGGTTCTGACGGAGCTCGTCCTGGAACCGAGCAACAGCCTCCGTCGGAATGTCGTCGAGGTAGCCGTTGACGCCCGCGTAGAGCGCGGTCACCTGCTCCTCCATCGGCCACGGGGCATACTGCGGCTGGTTCAGCGTCGCAACCATCTTCTCGCCCCGGTTTAGCGCCGACTGCGTCGCGGCGTCGAGCTCCGAGCCGAACTGCGCGAAGGCCTCGAGCTCGCGGTACTGGGCCAGGTCGAGGCGCAGGCGGCCGGCGACCTTCTTCATCGCCTTCGTCTGCGCGGACGAGCCGACGCGGGAGACCGAGATACCGACGTTGACGGCCGGCCGCACACCCGAGAAGAACAGGTCGGACTGCAGGAAGATCTGGCCGTCGGTGATCGAGATCACGTTGGTCGGGATGTACGCCGACACGTCGCCTGCCTGCGTCTCGATGATCGGAAGCGCGGTCAGCGAACCGCCGCCGAGCGCATCGCTCAGCTTGCAGGCACGCTCAAGCAGGCGCGAGTGCAGGTAGAAGACGTCACCGGGGAACGCCTCGCGGCCCGGCGGGCGACGCAGGAGCAGCGAGAGCTGCCGGTAGGCGTCGGCCTGCTTGGTGAGGTCGTCGTAGATGACAAGAGCGTGCTCGCCCTTGTAGAGGAAGTACTCGCCCATGGCTGCACCGGCGAACGGCGCCATCCACTTGATCGGGGCGGCCTCTGAGGCCGGAGCGGTGACGATCGTCGTGTAGGCCATGGCGCCGGCCTCGCGTAGGCGCTCGTAGACCTGGGCGACGGTCGATGCCTTCTGACCGATCGCGACGTAGATGCACTTCACGTTCTGGTCGTGCTGGTTCAGAATCGTGTCGATCGCGATCGCGGTCTTGCCGGTCGAACGGTCGCCGATGATCAGCTCGCGCTGGCCGCGGCCGACGTTCGTCATCGCGTCGATTGCCTTGATGCCGGTCTGCAGCGGCTCCTTCACCGGCTGGCGCTGGATGACGCCAGGCGCCTTCCACTCGAGCGGGCGGCGTTCCGTGCTCTCGATCGGCCCCTGGCCGTCGAGCGGGTTGCCGAGCGGATCGACGACGCGGCCAAGCAGGCCCTCGCCGACGGGAACCGAGGCAACCTGACCGGTGCGGCGCACCGAGTCGCCTTCCTTGATCTTGGCCCACTCGCCGAACAGCGCGACGCCGACGTTGTCTTCTTCGAGGTTGAACGCGAGACCGACGACACCGTGGTCGAGCTCGAGCATTTCGAGCGCGACGCAGTTCTCCAGCCCGTGCACGCGCGCGATACCGTCGCCGAGCTGAAGAACGCTGCCGACTTCGGCGAGGTTCGTCTCGACGTCGAATTCCTCGATCCGCTTGCGCAGGATGGAGGTGATTTCTTCAGGACGCAGCTTCATTCCGGGCTAACTCCTTGTCGTCGAGAGCTCTTGGCGTAGTCGTTCGAGTCGGCCGCGCACGCTCGCGTCGAGCCTCATCGAGCCGGCCTGGAGGACGATTCCTCCGATCAAATCCGGATCGATGGTGCGAGTTGCCTGCACCTTCCGACCCGATTTCTTTTCAATATCTCCGAGAATCCTTGCGAAATCTACGTCGGAGAGGTGATGCGCGGTCGTCAGTTCCACATCGAGCACCTGATCCTGCGCGGCCACAAGCGCATCGAGCTCGGCCGAGATCTCGGCTAGCTCACCCGCGCGCCCCTTCTCGACTGCGAGCCGGACGAAGTTATGAACGAGGTCATCGCCTCCTGCGAGGACGTCCTCGAGCACCTCCACCTTAACGCTTGAGTCGGTGTCGCGGTTCACGAGCACAGCCGCAAGCGCCGGGACGTCCGACAGCGCCTGGACGAGGTCCCGGAGCTCGGCGTGGACGGCCTCGAGGCGGCCCTTGCCCTGTGCGGCGTCGTAGAGCGCGCGTGCGTAGATGCGATGCGCGGCGGCTATGAGGGGCTCGCCTCCAGCTGCGAGAAGTCGATCTCGGCGAGCGCCTCGTCGATCAGGCGAACCTGGTCGTCGGCGGTCAGCGACTTCTTCGTGATCTTCTCCGCGGCGAGGAGCGACAGCTTCGCAACCTCCTCGCGGATCTGTCCAAGTGCCTGCTGCGTCGCCTGCTCGATCTGGCGGGTCGTCTCGTCGAGACGGCGAAGGCGATCCTCTTCTGTCTCCTCACGCATCCGCTCGCGGAGGGCGTCGCCGACCTTACGCGTCTCACCCAGGATCGACTCGGCCTCGTTCTTTGCGTCACCGATCAGCTTGCGATGCTCCTCGAGCAGGCTGTGGGCCTCTTCGCGAGCACGGTCAGCCTCATCAATCGAAGCGCGAATGTGGTCGCGACGTGCGTCGATCCCCTTCTGGACCGGGCCGAAGGCGTACTTCTTCAGCACGATCAGACAGATCGCGAACGCAAGGAGCGTCCAGACCATGAGGCCTGGTACGACCTGGATAAGCGCGTTGGCAGCGACAATCATCGTTGATCCCTAGACGAGCACGTAGCCGAGAAGGCCGCCGACGAAGCCGTAGAACACGACAGCCTCGGTGAGCGCGAACCCAAGCCACATCAGACCCTGAAGCTCGCCGCGCAGCTCAGGCTGACGGGCGACCGACTGGATCATGGAACCGAAAATGTTGCCGATACCGGCGCCGGCGCCGGCCGCCCCGGCACCGATGCCGAGCGCGAGCGCAATCGCCTTGCCGGCGTGGACGACGGGAGCGTCCTTGACGTTGGCAGCTATGAGATGAAGGAGCATGTCTGTTTGGTTCTCCTTGGTTGTCGAGGAAATCAGTGTTCGGGTTCGATCGCCGAGCCGATATAGATCGCCGAGAGGATGGCGAAGATGAAAGCCTGAATCGTTACGACGATGACCACTTCGAAGGTGTAGAAGATCGCCGAGACGCCGACGAGCGGAACAGCGAAGAAGGTTTCGAAGATGAAGATGAGACCGATAAACGTGAGAATCAGGATGTGGCCGGCCAGCATGTTCGCGTAGAGCCTGACCGAGAGGCTGATCAGGCGCATGAACTGCGAGAGGATCTCGATCGGGACGATCAGCGGCAGGAGCACCTTCGGAACATCCGGGATCCACGACTTGAAGTACTTGATCGGGCCGTTGTAACGGATCCCCTCGATATGCGTGAAGACCCACGTCATGAGCGACAGCGCGAGGGTGACCGAGAGCGACGAGGTGGCTGCGTAGATACCCCACACCGGGATGCCGTGGTACGTCTCACCGGAGAGCGGCAGCGGCAGGAAGCCGAGCAGGTTGATCACCCAGATGAAGATCATCAGCGTCGCGACGTACGGGAACCACATCTTCATCGCCTTGTGCGGCAGGTTCGACTCCGCGATCTGATTCTGCGCGATGTCGTAGACGACCTCGCCGAACGTCTGCCGGCGACCGACCTTGTTGCCTGCGAACTGGAAGCGCATTGTGAAGATGCCGAGCGCGCACGTCAGCGCCGCGGCGAGCATCAGGTACACGACCGCCTTGTTGATCGACATATCGAGCGGCCCGAGGTGGATCGAGACCCATGACTTGAGCTCGAATTCCTGCGAAGGGTCGAAGTCGGCGGCGAGGGCCTGAGCGGGAACGACGAGCGCGAAGCCGGTCACGGCGATGATCAGACGCTTGAGCTTCACGTGCTTGCCTCCCCTCCGAAGTACATGATCAGTGACAAAACGAACTCGACCGTGAACGCGGCCGCATAGACGATCGCAGCAGGCAACCCAAGTCCGGAACTCGAGACAGCGACGGCGATGAGGATCGCCACCAACCCTGCTGCCCGGAACATCCGCCCGAAGGCCACCACACCAGCGGAAGCGAGATTACCCATCCCGAGCGGTAGCCGCTGGAGGAGCAGTCCGATCCCCTGAAAGACGACCCACAGCACGGCTGCCAGCGCCCAGGCGCCGATCCGCCAGCCGGCCGCGAAAAACAGTGGTAGAGCCAATCCGACGACGATCGTGCCGCCGACGGCAGGCAGCATCCGGTCGGGCACCGGGCGCGGCGTTGCGAGCACGCCTTCGGACTTCATGAGAAGTACCCCCGGTAGCGGCGGTACACCGTGAGCACGCCTGCAGGCAGGCCAACCACGGCGCCGACGATGAGCCCCTTGGCCGGCGCACCGGCGGCCAAGCCGACGCCTGTACCGGCGCCCAGCCCGAGAAGGGTCACGACAGTGAGGAGGGCTCCGGCCTCGATCGGCGGGAAGGAGGTTGGGTGCGGTGCCTGCATCGGCACGGAGCATACCGCAGCGCCACGTCGCCGAGCGGGTACTTCGTGACAGCGAAAAGGCCCTTTCGAAGCGAAAAACGCGTCGAGTTCGTATCAGTTCTTGCTAAGACGGTTCGTGTTCAGCCTCTGCCCGCGCCTGCTCGACCCGACGGCGAATGAACGGGTTGGCGGGCTTGACGATCTCAAGGAGGTAGACGACGTACACGGACGCCGCGATCGCGGCGAGGCCGATCGCCGCGTCGATGAGCACGTTCGTGGTGTCCCACCGACCGTGACGGTGCGGGCGGACAAGCCGGGTTGCGACGGCGACCGATGTAAGGGTTGTGCACCAGGCGTAGAGGTAGATCACTGCCCTCCGCTGGGAGAAGCCGATGTTTTCGAAGCGGTGATGGAGGTGGGTGCGGTCGGCGACGTAGATCGGCTTGCCGTGCTTGATTCGCTTCGCCACGACGAAGGAGGTATCAATGAGCGGCACGGCCAGAACGAGCAGCGGCATGACGAGCGTCGTCAGCGCCGCCGTCTTCAGCAGCCCCTGAACCGAGACGGTCGCGAGGGTGTAGCCGAGCAGAAGCGCGCCCGAATCGCCCATGAAGATGCGAGCCGGATAGAAATTGTGACGCAGAAAGCCGACACAGCCACCGAAGACGGTCGCCGTCAGGATCGCCTCGCTCGGACGGCCGAGCGAGAGGTCGATCAGGCAGAACGACAGCGCCGAGATCGCGCAGACACCGGCGGCGAGTCCGTCGAGCCCGTCGAGGAAGTTGACCATGTTCATCACGGTGACGATCCCGAGGACGGTCAACGGCCCTCCCACCCACGCCGGAAGCTCGTGGACACCGATGAGCGGGAAGGTGAAGCCGTGGATCCACACCCCGAACCCTGCGGGGATCGAGGCAGCGCCAGCCTGACCGGAGAGCTTCGCCCACCACGGAAGCCCACGGAAATCGTCGACGGCGCCGACGAGTGTTGCGGCGGCCGCACCAAGGAGCACTCCCCGCATCTCGCCGTGGACCGGAATGAACGCGAGCGACGGAACAAGCACGCCGAGGAAGAGAGCGAGGCCACCGAGCCGTGGAATGTCGCGGAGGCTTGCGCGCCGTCCGGCCTCGGGCCGGTCAACCACGCCGAGCAGCCGAGCAACAGCCCCGACTGCGGGCGTCGTCATTACGACGACGCTGAAGGCGACGAGCGCTCCCCAGAGCACCTCGTAGTGGTGCGCGAATTGTTGCCAGGCGACGTCCATGGAGTGCTACTTCGTGCCGTAGAGGCGGTCTCCCGCGTCGCCAAGCCCAGGAAGGATGTAGCCCTGCTCGTTCAGGTGAGAGTCGATCGACGCGACGACGATCCGCACATCCGGGTGCTGGCGGGTGACGTTCTCGATCCCCTCCGGGGCGGCGATCAGCGCGATGAGGGTGATGTGCGTCGCTCCGGCACGCTTCACCGTGTCGACGGCGGCGGCCGTCGAGTTGCCCGTAGCGAGCATCGGATCCAGCAGGAGCACGTCGCGGTCGGCGATGTCGGTCGGCAGCTTGATGAAGTACTCGACTGGCTCGAGCGTCTCCTCGTTGCGGTAGAGCCCGATGAAGCCGACGCGTGCGACCGGGATCAGCGAGAGCACACCGTCGAGCATCCCCATCCCCGCACGGAGGATCGGACACACCGCGATCTTCTTTCCAGGGATCCGGTGGGCGCGAGTCAGCTCGAGCGGCGTCTGGACATCGACCTCCTGGATCGCCATCTCCTTCGTCGCCTCGTAGGTGAGCAGCAACGTCAGCTCGTTCACGAGTCGACGGAACATCTCGGTCGTCGTGTCGACGCTCCGCAAGAGCCCCAGCTTGTGCCGGACGAGCGGGTGAGTGACCTCGATGACCACTACGCGTCGAGTCCGATCGAATGGTCAAACCGCATCATCAGCCTGGACTCTACGTCCTGACGGAAGCTCTCCATCTAGTACGCGCCCCTGCGGAGATGGTCGATCCAGCTACTCGCTTGTGGTGAGATCGCGACGAAGTTCGAGTACGTGAAGAACTCCCCGAACCGCTTGTAGTCGAACTCATAGAGGCCGTCGTAACGAACGAGGTAGACGTCGTAGCCGTGTTGCGCCAGAAACGCGCGAGCCGCCGTCAAGGTGCTCCCCGCATGCATCCACTGGCGGTTGTATTCGAACTGGACAATCCCGATCCGTTGCCCGGCGAGCAGCCCCGACGCGCCCCGCAGGACGTGGAGGTCGAACCCCTCGGAGTCGATCTTCACGAAGTCGATGTTCGACCAGTCTCGCTTCTCAGCCTCGATGTCGAGCGTCGACACGACGACCTGTCCGATCGCGGTGCCGACCTCATCCACGAGGGACGCGTGCGTCGGAACGTCGCCGCCGAAGAGCGTCGCGTAGCCGGGACGGTCACCGAGCGCCGCCTCGACCACCTCCGTTCGACTGCCGAAGCGCTCCCGCAGCCTCGCTGCGTACTCCGGCTGCGGCTCGAACATCAAGATCTGGGCGTCCTCGGCCGCGGTCAACAACGGTGCGGCCCAGCCACCGAGGTGCGCCCCGACATCAACCGCGCGTTTGACGTGGGCTGCCACCGCGTCAATCAGCAGCGTCTCGCCGTTCTCCGACTGTGACGCTGAGGGCGCCAGCCCCGAGCGGATGACCTGCGTGCACTGGTTCCGGAGAAGAACCGCCGCCCGGGTGAGACGACGCGACCGCCCGAGCAGCTCGTGTATGGAGTTGAGGAGCGAATGGATCATGCGTTACGAATCAGCCTGCGTCACTCCGCCGGAGAAGCGCCATGCCGGTCCTGACCGGCTCGAGTCACGCGTCGTA
Organism: Actinomycetes bacterium; assembly: GCA_037142875.1. Taxonomy (GTDB): domain Bacteria; phylum Actinomycetota; class Thermoleophilia; order Gaiellales; family Gaiellaceae; genus PALSA-600. The sequence goes on from JBAWZV010000003.1 coordinate 77,656, forward strand.
GGTCGTGTAGCCGCGGAAGCCCGGGTAGAGCGGTCGGCCATCGCAGAGTGCGAGCGAGCGAGCCGCGAGCGCGTCGACGTCGGCACCATCGGAGAGCGAGCCGGCGATGATCGCCGCAACCTCACGGAAGTCGCCGTCGTCGAAGCCGCGCATCGTCGCCGCCGGGGTGCCGATACGGATGCCCGACGCCACCATCGGCGGACGCTCGTCGAACGGAACGGTGTTGCGGTTGACAGTGAGGCGGCACTCGTCGAGGCGCTCCTGGGCTGCGATGCCAGTCCAGTCGGTGGCGCGAAGGTCGAGCTGGACAAGATGCGTGTCTGTCCCGCCGGTCAGGACGTCGAACCCGCCCTCGATCAGCCCGGCCGCAAGCACGTCGGCGTTCGTCCTGACCCGGCGCTGGTACTCCTTGAACGCGTCGCTCGCAGCGATGCGGAAGCACGTTGCCTTGGCGGCGATCGTGTGCATCAGCGGGCCGCCCTGCATACCCGGGAAGAGCGCGCGGTCGACCGCCGAGGCGAACTCCTCGTTGCAGAGGACGAAGCCCGCGCGCGGCCCGGCAAGCGTCTTGTGGGTCGTCGAGGTGACGAAGTGCGAGTGGAGCATCGGGTTCGGGTGCAGCCCGGCTGCAACGAGCCCCGAGAAGTGGGCCATGTCGGTCATCAGGAGGGCGCCGACCTCGTCGGCGATCTCACGGAACTTGTCGGCCTCGACGGTGCGCGGATAGGCGGAGCCGCCACAGACGATGAGCTTCGGCCTGACCTCCTTGGCCCTGGCGAGCACCTCGTCGTAGTCGACCAGCATGGTCTCGCGGGAGACCCCGTAGTGGTGAAACTCGTAGAGCTTCCCCGAGAAGTTGACCTTGAGGCCGTGCGTGAGGTGACCGCCGTGGTCGAGCGAGAGGCCGAGCACGCGATCACCCGGGTCAAGGATCGCGAAGTACACGGCCATGTTCGCCTGCGCACCTGCGTGCGGCTGCACGTTCGCGTGCTCCGCACCGAAGAGGCTCTTGGCACGGTCTCGCGCGAGATCCTCCATCCCATCGACGACCTCGCAGCCGCCGTAGTAGCGCTTGCCCGGATAGCCCTCGGCGTACTTGTTCGTCGGCACCGAACCGACCGCTTCGAGCACGCTCGGCCAGGTGAAGTTCTCGGAGGCGATCAGCTCGATCTGGCCGCGCTGACGGTCGAGCTCCTCACCGATCAGCGCTGCAATCTCGGGATCGATGTCCGCGAGACCCGCTGTCCTCAGCTGCTCGAACGTCTCATGCGCGATCGCCATCGTTCACTCCTTGCTCGGGGCCGGTGCCCATCGTAGTCTCGCCCATCGGTCGGCTCCAGCGCGACCCGACCGGCCTCACCGCGGCGGCAGCTCTGCGAGCGCACCGGCTGCTCGGGCGATCGCTGCAGCCGACGAGCCTGCCCCCTCGCGCAGCACGATCGGGTCAGCGGCGGTGAAGTCGATCACCGTCGAGGCTTCGCCGGAAAGACGTGCGCTCTCGATCTCTGCGCCGCACCCGGCGCGGATGCGCGCCGGTACCTCGTCAAGACTCGTAGCAGCTGGCTCTCCTGGCTCGTTTGCACTCGTCGCGACGACGACGCCGACCGCGTCGAGAACGCGCTGGGTCGCGGCGGACACGGACGCGACCCTGATGGCGATCGCATCGGTCTTCGGCCCGTTGAGCCACGGGTAGCGCTCGGCCGGATTCGGCAGGACAAGCGTGTAGGAGCCGGGGAGCACCGCCGCCACGATCGCTCGCGACCACGGGTCGAGCTCCGGTAGACGATCGAACAGCGTCTCGATCGTCGCGGCGATGAGCGCCGAGGGCTTCGTGGCGTCGCGCCCCTTGAGGGCGTACAGGGCGTGCGCCGCCACCTCGTTGTCCCCGTCGGCGCAGAGCCCGTAGACGCCGTCTGTCGGGAGAAGCACCGGCTCACCGGCCCGGAGCGCCGCTACAGCCCGCTCGACGTCGTCCATCGCCCCTCCACCACCCGCTCTCGTCCGGTGAGATCGCGCGTGATCTGCACATCGATGTACCCGAGGCCTCGTAGGAGCGTGGCGGCCTCGCCGGCCAGATCGGTGTGGGTTTCGAGCACGAGCACTCCACCGGCTGCGATGACCGACCTCGCCGACGACGCAATCTCTCCTGTCTGGGTGCCGACCACGGCGATCCGCGGCTCCCAGTCGCGGACCTCGGGCTGCAGATCGGCCACCTCGGCCTCGGTGACGTACGGCGGATTCGAGATGACGAGGTCGAACAGGCCGTCAACGGCCGTCAGAAGGTCGGACTCGACGAACGTGACATCCAGGCCGAGCCGGGTCGCATTCTCACGGGCAAGCGCAAGAGCATCGGGCGAGATGTCGCTCGCGGAGACGGCCGCTCCCGGGTGCTCGTCGGCGATCGACAGGGCGATCGCCCCCGTTCCGGTGCCAATGTCGAGCACGCGCGGCGTCTCGAGGTCGGCGATGGCCACGAGCGCCCGCTCGACGACGATCTCCGTCTCCGGCCGCGGCACGAGCGCGCGAGCGTCGGTCGCGAGCACCAGCCGACGGAACCCCCAGTCCCCGAGGACGTAGGCGAGAGGCTCGCGGCTTCCGCGGCGCTGGACGAGCTCGCGCGCTGCCGTGCGCTCCGCCTCCGACAGAGGTTTGTCGTGCTGGGTGTAGAGCTCGATTCGCGAGAGCCCGAGAGCCCGGGAGAGCAGCAGCTCGGCGTCGAGGCGAGGCGAGGCGACGCCCTTCCGTTCGAGGTAGTCGGCAGCGCCGCGGAGAACCTCGCCGAGGGTCACTGCTCGAGCGCGCGGCGCCGGTCGTCTGCAGCCAGCGCGTCGGTGAACTTCTCGAGGTCGCCAGCGAGCACATCCTGCAGGCGGCCGTCGACACCGACCCGGTGATCGGTGACGCGATCCTGCGGAAAGTTGTATGTCCTGATCTTCTCGGCGCGCTCGCCGCTTCCGACCTGCGCCTTGCGGGCCGCGGCCTGCTCGGCGGCCCGGCGCTCGCGCTCGGCCTCGTAGACCCGGGCACGGAGCACCCGCATCGCCTTCTCGCGGTTCTGCAGCTGCGAGCGCTCGTCCTGCATCGCAACGACGATCCCGGTCGGCACGTGGGTGATGCGGACGGCCGAGTCGGTCGTGTTGACGGACTGGCCGCCAGGCCCCGACGAGCGGTAGACGTCGATCTTCAGGTCGCTCTCGTGCACCTCAACGTCGACATCCTCGGCCTCCGGCATGACGGCCACCGTCGCGGTCGAGGTGTGGATCCGCCCCTGCGACTCCGTCTCCGGGACGCGCTGGACGCGGTGGGTTCCGCCCTCGTACTTGAAGACGGAATACGCGCCCTCGCCCTTGATCGCATACGTCGCCTCCTTGATTCCGCCGCCCTCGGTGGGGCTGATCTCTATCTCCTCCCACTTGAAGCGGCGCTGCTCGGCGTAGCGCTGAAGCATCCGCGCGAGGTCTCCCGCCCACAGGGCCGCCTCGTCGCCACCGACGCCCTGACGCACCTCGATGATCACGTCCTTGTCGTCGGCCGGGTCGCGCGCAACGAGCGAGACCTTCAGCTCGTCCTCGAGCCTCGCAACCTCCCCCTCGTACTCGGCGACAAAGTCGGAGAGCTCCGAGTCGTTGCGAGCCGCGTCAAGATCGGACTTCGCGGCGAGCCAGAACTGCGCGAGCTGGAACGACGCCTCGAGCGCCTTCAAGCGGCGGCCCACGTCGGCCGCCTCCCGGCGATCGTTGTACACGGAGGGGTCGGCGCGCCGCTCCTGCAGCTCGTTGTAGGAACGGATGAGCTCCTCGACGAGTCTGTCCAGCGCGGCCATCCGGCGCAGGGTAGCGGCCATCCGGCCCCCGACACGCATGTCTTCGCGCTCCAGATACGATCGCTGACCGATGTCACGTGCCCCGATCGACTATCTCTACCGCAAGAAGAACCGTGCAAGGAAGCGGCTCGCCCGCGCCTACGACGAGCGGTTCCGCAAGCTCGTGCCGGCACCACCGGACGTCGTCGGCGTTGGGGTGCAGAAGTGCGGCTCGTCGTGGTGGTTCGAGCTGGTCAGAAGACATCCCGGGGTCTGGAGCCCGAACTACTTCAAGAAGGACCGGCACTTCTTCGACGAGCTCGACGGCACCGCGCCGGACGACCTTGATGTTGCTGCGTACCACCGCCTGTTCGCCCGTCCGGCCGGAACGCTCGCCGCTGAATGGACAGCGGAGTACCTGTATGACCCGTGGACGCCGCCGCTTCTTGCGCGGGCGGCCCCGAACGCGAAGATCCTCGTGTCGCTCCGCGACCCGGTAAGCCGGTGGGTCTCCGGCCACGCGTTCGAGCGACGTCGAGGCGTGTTCGGGCCCGGCGAGCTCGAGCAGGAGGTGTTCAGCCGCGGGCTCTACGCCGACCAGCTCGAACGGCTCTACGAGTCGTTCGAGCCTGCCCGTGTCCTCGTGCTGCAGTACGAGCAGAACGTCCGCGACACGGCCGGGCAGCTCCGTCGGACGTACGAGTTCCTCGGTCTTGAGCCGACCTGGCTCCCCGACGAGGTCGACAAGCGCGTCAACGCAACCACGTGGGACTACCCGAAGATTGCCGAGGAGGAGCGCGACGAGCTCGTTGAGCGCTACCGGCCGCAGCTCGCCCGGTTGGAGCGGCTGCTCCCCGACTTCGACTTCTCGCTCTGGCCGTCTGCGCGATGACCCTCGCCGGCCCGCCGACCCTGTGACCGAAGCAGGAACGATCGCGCGTCTCCACCGCCGAGCCTGGCAGGCGCGCAAGCGTGCCACCCGGGTTTTCGACGAACGCTTCCGTCGCCTCGAAACCGGACCACCGGACTTTGTCGGCGTCGGTGCCCAGCGGTCTGGCACGAGCCGCTGGCAGCGGTTGATCCGCGAGCATCCGGGCGTCTGGTCGCCGATCTACGCGTCGAAGGAGCGTCACTTCTTCGACGCGCTCGCAGCGACGGCTCCTGGTGACATTGCCCCGGCTGCCTACCACCGCCTCTTCCGCCGCCCTCCCGGGCAGATCATGGGCGAGTGGACGACCGAGTACATGTTCCATCCGTGGGCTCTCCCCCAGCTTGCCGCCGTCGCACCCGACGCCCGCCTGCTCGTGCTGCTACGCGACCCGGTCGACCGATACGCGTCCGGCCGCGGGTTCTACCTCCACCGTGGCGAGACGGACCTCGCAGCGATCGAGGAGAAGTCGTTCGCCCGCGGTCTCTACGCCGACCAGCTCGACCGCGTGTTTGCGCACTACGCACGCGACCGGGTGCTCGTCCTGCAGTATGAGCGCTGCTCGCGTGACGCGAAGGGCGAGCTTCGACGGACGTATCGGTTCCTCGGGCTTGACGACAGCTTCCTCCCCGCAGACCTCGACAGCCGCGTGAACGCGACGCGATGGGCGAACGCCGGGCTGCAAAGGAGCGAGCAGGCGGATCTCAACGAGCGCTACCGGCCCCAGCTCGAACGTCTCGAGAGCCTTCTTCCGGAGTTCGACTTCTCGCTCTGGCCCTCGACGGGATGAAGCTGTTCTCCCGAGCCGACAGGAGCCGACTCGGGAGAACGCTCCGCTACCTCTACTCCTCGGCCGCGTCGTCGCCCTCGCCGGGCGTCTCCTCCGGCGGCGGAGCGAGATCGGGAAGGTCGAGAGTGATCTCGACACCCGCAAGCGCGAGGGAGACCGGGCAGCTCAGCTTGGCTCGTTCCGCAATCTCACGAATCTTCTCGTCGCTCAGCCCGTCAACGGTCACCCGTGCGGTCAGATGCGACCGCGTGATCCCGAGACCGGTCTCGAACGAAACCTCGGCCGAGACGTTCATCTCCTCGGGCTCCCAGCCCGAGCCCACGAGACCCGACGTGAACTGCATCGCAAAACACGACGCATGCGCCGCCGCGATCAGCTCCTCGGGGCTCGTGATGTTCGTGTCCTCGACCTCGTCGATCCGGCCGGCCCATGAGACGCCGAGCTGCGGCAACGCGCCAGTCGAGGTCGAGACGATCGTCCCGTCTCCATCGATCAAGCCACCAATCCACTCCACTTCGGCCTTGCGCACAATCGCCACTACGCCATCACCTCCACTTGTCGATCGGCGGGGGCCAGGCGGCCCTCGCATTCCAGCACCTCACGCAGCGCCCGGATCGAGACCTCGAGCTGATCGAGTGTCGGCTCACGGGTGGTCAGCCGCTGCAACCACAGACCGGGTGCGAGCGCCGTCATCAAGACGCGATTGTCGGCGTGCTTCCCGGCAAAACGAATCAATTCGTACGCGACACCGGCGATCACCGGCAGAAGGGCGACCCGCGAGACGATGAGCCAGTACCACGCGGGACGACCAAACAGTGCAAAGACGAAGACGCCGATCACCATCACCCAGAGCAGAAACGCCGTCCCGCAGCGTGGATGGATGAGCGAGTACCGCTGCGTGATCTCAGGCGTCAACTCCTCCCCGGCCTCGTAGGCGTTGATCGCCTTGTGCTCGGCTGCGTGGTACTGGAAGACGCGCCGAAGCGACGGGATGAAGCTGAGGATCGTCAGGTAGGCGACGAAGACGGTGACACGGATCAGCCCCTCGACAATCACGAACCAGCCGCCGCTTGAGATGGGCAGCATGTCGGCGAGGAGCGCTGGGCCGACCTTGAAGAGCATCAGTGCGAAGCCGATTGCAACCGCAAACGAGGTGATCATGGCGGCTCTGCTGATCTCGGCGGGCTCGTCCGTGGAAGATCCCTCCTCGGCGGCCGCGTAGTTCGCGGAGATCGAGAGTGCGCGGAAGCCGATCGCGAGCGACTCGCCGAGGGCAACCACACCCCGGACGATCGGCAGGCGCATCCAGGCATGGCGCGCCATCCCGGACTCAACCGAACGGTTGAGGTATGCGATCTCTCCGTCAGGCTTGCGAACCGCGACCGCCCAGTTCCGGGGACCGCGCATCATCACGCCCTCCAGGACGGCTTGGCCGCCGATCGCCTGCGCCATTGCTAGTCGCCGGACGCGGCGGAGCGGTCAGCCTTCTCAAGGCGCCGCTGGAACCGTTCGACGCGACCACCGCTGTCCATCAGCTTCTGCTTGCCCGTGTAAAACGGGTGGCACTGAGAACAGACCTCGATGTTGATCTCTGCCTTCGTCGAGCGGGTCTCAAACGAGCTCCCACACGAACAGCGGACGGCCGAGACAACGTAGTCGGGGTGAATGTCAGTCTTCATCGCCGACCCAGAATACCAGAGGCGGTCGACCCGGCGACGTTGCCGCCGCTGACAATGACAATCGGGCGCCGCGCCTCGACCTTGCCGGCGAGCAGCGCGGCGACGCCAACGGCGGCCGCTGGCTCACAGGCGAGCTTCGCCCGCGAGTACAGAAGCCGGAATGCGTCCTCGATCTCGGACTCCGTGACAAGCACGTGCTCTATACCCCGACAGATCTCCGTCGGGAGCGCGCCTGCGAATGGAGCGTTCAGACCGTCTGCGATCGACGTCGGCGACACCGGGACAGGTGCCCCGGCGGCGAGCGCCGAGTACAGAGCGGTGCTCTGTTCCGGCTCCACCGCGATGACACGCACGCGATCGCCGATCGCCGCGACGATCCCGCTCACAAGGCCACCGCCTCCGACAGGGACAATCACGGCATCGACGTCCGGCTCGTCCTCCTCGATCTCGAGGCCGACCGTTCCGGCGCCGGCGATCACGATCGGATCGTCGAAGGGGTGTACGAGGGTCCGTCCGGTCTCGGCAAGGAGCTCGTCGAGCCGGGTGAAGGCCTCGGCGGGCCCCAGAGCTGTGAGATCGACGGCAGCGCCGTACCCGATCGTCGCGGCGATCTTCTGCTCGGAGGCGGTGCGCCACATCACGACGAGCGCATCGACGCCCTGCTCGGCCGCCGCGTAGGCCACGGCCTGCGCGTGGTTCCCGGCGGAGATCGCGATGACCCCGACTGCCTTCTCCTCGTCGGTCAACGTTGCCATCTTGTTGAGCGCGCCCCGCGCCTTGAACGAGCCGGTGCGCTGGAAGAGCTCGCACTTCAGCCCGGCCCCGATCGTGCGTGAGGCAAGGAGCGGCGTGCGTGGCAAGCGTCCCCCGATCCGCTCGCGGGCTGCAAGCACATCGGCGCGATCAACCACGCTGGCGCACGGCCTCGAAGAGCAGGATCCCTGCTGCCGTTGCGGCGTTCAGGCTGTCAGCGGTTCGCCCGCGGATCGGAATGGAGACCTCGGTCGTTGCGACTGCGCGCCAGGCGGCGTCGAGCCCGGTGTCTTCGGCTCCGACGAGCAATGCGGTCGGGCGCGCGAGATCGACGTCCGTGTAGAGCGTCGGCGCGTCAACCACCGCAGCGACGAGCTCGACGCCGAGGCCTCCGACGTCAGCGAGGGTCACCTCGACGACGGGGAGCGTGAACACGGCACCGGTCGATGCGCGGATCGTGTTCGGGTTCCAGATATCGGCCTCCACGTCGGCGACGAGCAGGGCATCCGCGCCTGCGGCCTCTGCGCTCCGCGCCATTGCCCCCAGGTTGCCGGGCTTCTCAATACCGACCGACACGAGATAGAGCGAACCCCCGCGCGGGATGGCACGGTCGGGGGCTGCAACGACCGCGAGGACACCTTCCGGATCTGCGCGGTAGGCCATCTTGGCCAGAACCCGTTCGCTGACCTCCTCCCCACCGGGCCAGTCGATCAGGGCGGGAGCGACGTAGGTCGCAACAACGGTCAACCCCGCTGTCTGCGCGCGTTCGAGCTCCCTTGGCCCCTCGATCACAAACAGCCCGGTGCGGCGGCGTTCTCGGGACTTCCGTAGCCGCAAGACGTCCTTCACGCGCGGGTTGTCAACGGAGGTGATCACTGGGCGAATCTACCCACACCGACACCCGGCGCCAATGGGCGCGCCGCGCTCGACCCTTTCGAGAGGTGAGGTGGGAGCAGCCTCTGCGATCATGCGCCTGTGGCACAGGGGCTCTATATTGCGAACTCCCACCGGTGGCTACACGATGCGCTCTTTGAGCATGCGGGTGTGCCGCCCGACGGGGTCACGCTTCTGACGACACGAGCCGACGCCGACTCGATCGTCTACCTCCAGCCCCCCTGGCCCGACGCTGAAGCACCGGACAGGCTTGCGACATTCCGGCCGCGCGAGCTCCGGCGAACCTTCGTCTTCTCCCAGGACGACCGGCCGACACCGTGGGCCCCTGGGATGTACGCATCGGTCGCGAACGCACGAAACCGCGGGCACTTCACGGGCGGCTTCTACGTCCTTCCCCATCTCCGCGACCCGGAAGGACTGACCGCCGATCTCGAGGCTGCACGCGACACGAAACCGGACCTGCTCTGGAGCTTCATGGGCACGCTGTCGACATCAACGGTACGCGGCCGACTCCTCCAAATCGACGGTCGCGGCGGGATCGTCCGTGACACCCAGCGGTTCAGTGACACCGTGCGCTGGGCCTGGAACACGACCCACCGTGATGAGGGCCGCCAAGCCTTCAGGCTCTACGCCGAGACGCTCGGACGCTCCCATTTCGTGCTCTGCCCCCGCGGACGAGGGGCGGCCACGATCCGACTCTTCGAGGCACTTCAAGCGGGGCGTTGCCCGGTCGTGATCTCGGACGACTGGCTGCCGCCTCCGTTCGTCGACTGGGAGAGCTGCAGCATCCAAGTCGCGGAGGCAGATGTGGCCCGGATTCCCGACCTTCTCGCTGAGCGAGTCGGCGAGGCCGATGAGTTGGGCCGCCGCGCACGTCAGGTGTGGGACGAGTTCTTCTCGCCGACAACACAACTGCCCACGCTCGCACGCGCCTGTGTTGAGATCGGCGAGGAGTGTCGAACAGCGCCCCGTCTTCGTCTCGCCGGCGCAGCGCTCCGTTCCCCGTCGTCGATCCGCGCCGGGGTGCGGAAGGCGACAGGCCGGTAGTCACGGGCTGCATCGACCGCCTGCGTCACGGTCAGGTGATCGTGTACTCCGGCCCGGAGTCACCCTCGGGCGGCGTCAGCCGTCCGCCCTTCGCCGTGATCGCGCCGCACTGGACGCAGTTCGAAGCGACGATGTCGACTGTCACCAGGCCGTCGTCCGCCGGCTGAAGCTCATACACGTGTGAAGGACACATTCGAGCCCAGAGGGTTCCGAGTTCAAGCGGCACGCGAGTGGCCAGCCTGATGTGGTTGGGCTGGTCATCGCGCGTTCGATTCCCCGACAGGAACACCGACGAGAGCTTGTCGAACGTCAGCAGGCCGTCCGGGGCCGGATACGACGCCGCGCGGGTCGTCGTGAAGATCTCGTGGGAGGCATCCGCGTCGGTCGGTGACGTCCCAGGGGGAAGGAGGCCCCTGGTCAGCGTTGCGACGCCTGCCGTGATCACTCCGCGGCGAAAGCCGCGGGCGAACCCTTGCCGCACGTTTCGAACGCGACGGAGATCGCGCCAGAGAAACGACGTCCGGAGCGACGCGTCGTAGTCGGCAAGCCGTGCGACCTCGCCTGTCGTCGTAGCCGCCCAGGCCGCCTCGGCCGCGAGCCGCCCCGACTCGACCGCGTAGTGCACGCCCTTCAGCGCCGGCACGTTGACGAGACCGACACCGTCGCCACAGAGCAGAAGCCCTGGCGCGTGAAACGCCTTCGGCAGCGCGGCAAAGCCACCCTCGGGAATGGTCTTTGCCCCCCACGCGATCCGCTCGCCACCGGCGAAGATCGGCCGGATCGACGGATGCGTCTTGAGCTGCTGGAGGAGATCGTGGACGGAGACTCCCGCATCCCGGTAGTCGAGTCCGACCACCATTCCGACCGTGACCATGTCGTTTCCGAGCGGGTAGATGAACGCCCCGCCGAACTCCCGGAATCGCGATTCGGGGCGAAGCGGCCACCCCATCGTGTGAATCACCCGATCGAGAGGGGCTGCGACACGCCACACCTCCTTGACCCCGAGCGCCCAGGTCTGTGGGTTGGGTCCCGCGAGATCGAATGCCTCGAGTGCCGTGAGCGTGAGGTGTCCCTGCGTCCCCTCCGCGAGTATCGTCACACGCGCACGGATCTCGCCCCCGGCCTCGAACCGCCGGAGCTCGGCGCCGTCCCGGCCCCGCCCACGATCGCCCGTGCGCACGCCGACGACCACCCCGTTCTCGACAAGCAGCTGTTGCCCGACCGTCTCCGGGATGATCGTGGCTCCGAGCTCCTCAGCTCGCTCCGCGAGAAAGCGGCCAAGCTTCGCCAGCGACACGATCTTCTTTCCGCGGTTTCGCATCGTCGGCGGGGTCGGCAGGCGCCAAGCGCGGTCGGAGGTCAGGTAGAGCACCGACTCGGAACGCACCTCCCCGTACGACGGAAACTCAACGTCACCGAGGAGCCGACTGAGCGGCCCCGGGTCGATCACGGCGCCCGACAGGAGATGCGCTCCCGGAGTCTTCCCCTGCTCGAGAACCGCCACCGGCACGTCGCCAAGACGCGTTGCAAGCTCTGGCTCGTCGGCGGTAAGCTGAGCCAGCCTGATCGCGGCCGCGAGCCCGGCGGGCCCGGCACCGACAATCAACACACCAACCTCGATCGGATCCGACTCCCGCGGCGCAGCAACCGCCTCGGAAGGCGACCATGGGGGTGGCAGGTCGCTCGGTCTCACGATCCGCGACGGTCGCGAAGGAGCACCGTCAGGCGCGGCACGATGTCGTGGAGGTCGCCGATGACGGAGAGGTCTGCGTAGTCGAAGATCGGTGCGCGCGGGTCATTGTTGATCGCGACGATCGTGCCGGAGCGCTGCATGCCGACCTTGTGCTGGATCGCTCCCGAGATCCCGACGGCGACGTAGAGCCTCGGTGCGACCGTCTTGCCGGTCTGCCCGACCTGGCCGGAGTACGGCCACCAGCCGGTATCCACGACCGCGCGGGTCGCTGCGACCGCACCGCCGAGCACCTCAGCTAGGCCCTCGACGAGGTCGAAGCGCTCGGCGCTCCCGAGGCCACGACCGCCCGCGACGATCACCGCGGCGGCCTCGAGCGACGGCCCGCTCGACTCAGCGCGCGTGGCCTCGACCAGCTCCGCGAGCACTGAGTGCTCCTCGAGCTCGACCGTCGCGTCCCATACCTCCGCCGTCCCGTCGCCCGGCGTTGCGTCGAACGCACCGCTCCGGAAGACCGCGATCCGGACGTCAGACGTCCAACCGACGGCGACCGAGATCGAGTCGGTGAGCGCAGGTCTTGTCCCATGAAGCGCGTTGTCCTCCTCGGCGATGTCGGTGAGATCCCAGTTGATTCCGGCTCCCAGCCGGACCGCGAGCCCCGCCGCGATGTCGCTGCCGAGCACGGACTGGGCAATGAGGACCGTGTCGAACCCCTCGTGGCGAACCAGCCGAGCCAACACGTCTACGCGTGGCTGGGGCAGCGGCGAGGCGAGGCGCTCATCGTCGGCGACGAAGACGCTCGACGCCCCGAACGATCCGGCGCCGTCAGCGAGGGCGCGCACACCGGAGCCGACAACGACGCCCGCGACGTCCCCTCCGAGCGTCGCCGCCTTCGAGAGAACGCCAAGCGACGCCTCGAGGACGTCACCTTCGTGGTGCTCCAGGTAGACGAGCGCCTTCACAGAAGCCGCTCCTTTACGAGATAGTCGACAATATCCTGCGCCGGGTCGGACGTCCCCTCGATGCGGCGCCCACGGGCGCGCGCAGGCGGAGTCGAGACCGAGAGAACGCTCGTCCCCGATGCCCCCTCCCCGCCGACATCGTCCGCCCCGATGACCTCCTGCGGCTTCGCCTTTGCCCCCATGATCCCCTTGAGCGAGGGGTACCGGGGCTCGTTGATCGCATCCGAGACCGCGACAACGGCCGGGAGCGGCACTCGAATCCGCTCGTAGCCGAACTCCGTCTGGCGCCGTCCTACCAGCCCACCGTCAACGACTGTGATCTCGGAGACCTGTGAGATCACCGGCAGCCGGAGACTCTCGGCCACCGCAGCCCAGAGGCAGGCGCCATCTCCATCGGCGGACTGTTGGCCGAAGAGGATCAGGTCGGCGGTCTCGCGTCTCAGCGCCCCCGCCAGAGCGTGCGCGGTCGCAAGCAGGTCGGCCCCCGCGAAGGCGCCGTCCGAGACGAGGACGGATCGGTCGGCACCCATGGCGAGCGTCTTGCGAAGAGCGTCTGCCGCTCGCTCGGGCCCGAGCGACACGACAATGACCTCGCCGCCGTTGCTCTCACGCAGCCGGAGCGCCTCCTCAACCGGATGGGCGTCGTACTCCGAGAGCGACAGATCGCCCGTGCGATCCAGGCGGAACGTCGCCGGGTCAATGCGCCGCCCGAAGGCGTCAGGCACCGCCTTGACGCAGACGGCGATCTTCATCAGACCGGAATGCCGGCCCGAACGAACGCCACGATGTCACCGGTCGGGGCTCCCGGGGTGAACACCTCAGCCACGCCGAGCCGTTTCAGCTCGACGATGTCGTCGGCCGGGATCGTCCCGCCGACGAGCACGAGCACATCCCCGACACCGCGTTCACGCAGCAGGTCGACGATCCGCGGAACCAGGGTCATATGCGCCCCGGAGAGGATCGAGATGCCGATGGCGTCGGCGTCCTCCTGGACTGCGGTCTCGACGATCTGCTCCGGTGTCTGATGCAGGCCGGTGTAGATCACCTCCATGCCCGCGTCACGAAGCGCACGGGCGATGATCTTCGCACCACGATCGTGCCCGTCGAGACCGGGCTTCGCAATCACAACCCTGATCCTGCGACTCACAGTTCGCAGTATAGGAACGCGGTTCGCTGCGTACCGAGATGGTGCACGATGCAGGCATCGACGACGTGACATTCATCTGTGCAACCACGATGCGAAACGAGGCCTGGATCCTGCCGCGGTTCCTGGCCTGTGCCGCACTCTGGGCTGACAGCGTCGTGCTCGTAGACGATGGCTCGACGGTCGTCACGCTCAAGTTCAAGCGCAAGCTCACCGTCGGTGGTTACGCGCTCGTCTGGGCGGCACACGCGGGAACAGACCGGCAGGTCATCCGCCAGCCGATCAGGACGGCGAAGACGGTCAGGATGACCGCGCTGCCGTCCGCCGTGGCGAAGGTTGTCCTCGCGTCGCCCTCATTCCCGGAGTCGCGTGACCTCTCTGGCAAGCTCGGGCACACGACGCGCGTCGTCCGGGCGGCATCGACGGACCAGGCGTTCGCGCAGATCGGCACGGCAAACAGCAACGTTCGCGTCGTCGTCGTCGATATCGACACCTACGGGATCGCGCTCGTCCGCGACCTCCACAAGGTCTTCCCGAACGTCCGCGTCGTGGCGATCTCACGCCACCCGACACTGCTGGCTCACGCGGTCAAGTACGGCGCGGTCGGTGTACCCGGACCAGTCCCGCCGGCGCAGCTCGCCGCGCTTATCAAGCGGCTCTCACACAGCTAGCGCCGTACGCGGCGGCGTCAGCCGCCGGGCGTCCAGAGCGGCTCCTCGCCCGGCGGGTTCGCCGCACGCGCGAGGATGAAGAGCAGGTCGGACAGGCGGTTGAGATAGACGACCGCGAGGGGGTTCACAGTGCGTGCCTCTGCAGCGGCGATGACCTCACGCTCGGCGCGCCGACAAGCCGCGCGGACGACATGAAGCCGTGCAGCTGCCTCTGTTCCGCCGGGCAGGACGAAGCTCTTGAGCGGTGCAAGGTCGGCGTTCGCGTTGTCGCAGTCGCGCTCGAGACGGTCGATCGCCGGCTGAGTGATCCGCAGCCGGCCGTCACCTTCGACGTACGGCACGCAGAGATCGGCTCCGACGTCGAACAGCTCGTTCTGGATCCGGCGGAGACGCTCGTCTCGCGCGACAACCTGGGCGACGCCGAGCAGCGAGTTCAGCTCGTCGACCGCACCGAAGGCCGAGACGAGCGGGTCGAGCTTCGAAACGCGTGAGCCGTCTCCGAGTGACGTCTCGCCGCCGTCGCCGCCGCGAGTGTAGATCCGGTCGAGCCGAACCGGCTCGTCGCGCTTACGCGGACTCATCGGCCTCCACTATAGGGCGAGTGACGTCGGCTACTTCGGTTCGGCTTCGAGCTTGTACCCGACACCAAAGCGCGTATGGATGAACGTGTGGCTGGACGAGAGCCGGTCGACCTTCTGCCGTAGCCGCCGCACGAACACATCCACCGTTCGGTCGCGGTGGGTCTCGCGGCGACCCCAGACCTTCTGGAGGAGTTCGTCGCGGGTGACGACTCGGCCGCGGTCGAGCGCAAGCGTGTACAGGAGCTTGAACTCGGTCGGCGTCAGCTCTGCGCTCTTGCCGTCGATGTAGGCCTGAACCTCGCGGGGGTCGATCCGGAGCTCCTCGATCACGATCGGCTCGCCGCGCTTCTCCTCGGCCGGCCGTACGCCGCGCCGCGCTGCGGCGCCCACCCGAGCGACCAGCTCGCGCATCGAGAACGGCTTGACGAGGTAGTCGTCGGCGCCGATCTCGAGCGCGTGCACCCTGTCATGCTCGGTGCCACGGGCGGAGACGACAACGATCGGCGTGCCGATGCCCTCGGCGCGGGCGATCTCGATCAGCTTCCAGCCGTCGAGCTCGGGGAGCATCAGGTCGAGCACGCAGACGTCGGGGTTCTCGTACCGCAGGCGTGCCAGCCCGAGCTCGCCGCGCGAGACAACCATCGGATCGAACCCTGCGGCCGTCAGGTGCCGGGACATACCATCGGCGATGACGTTGTCGTCCTCGACAATCAGGATCTTTCCCACACCCTTACCATAGAGCCATGGACGGGACAAAGCCGGTTTCGGAGTGGTGACGATCTGGTGAACCGGTTCTTTGGAGGCAAGAACGAACGGCGCGAGATCGAAGCGGTCGATATGCCGATCGAAGAGCCGACCCCGGGCGAGAAGACCTACGACATCTCGTTCGACGAGCTCCGCACCGGCTTCACGGCGGCCGTCTCACACGAGCTGCGGACCCCGCTGGCGCGGATCCTCGTCCTGCTCGAGAGCACGGACCTCCCCGGCGCCGACGTCCCGAAACTCCTCGAACAGGCACGCGCCGAAGTGGAGCATGCGGACGCGCTGATCGAGGAGATCCTCTTCCTCTCGGAGCTCGAGAGCGGGAAGGAGGTCGTCGCGCTCGGACACACCAATGCTCTGCCGGTACTCGAGCGAGTGGTCTCTGACCTCGCCGGAGCGGCGGAGCGAGCCGGGGTCACGCTTACCGCCGTTGGTGAGTCGGACGTGTACGTCCCGCTTCGACCGCGCATGCTCGGCATCGTCGCGAGGAATCTCACGGAGAATGCGATTCGGTACGCCGGTCACGGGGCGACCTTCACGGTGTCCGTGCACCGAGAAGACGGGCACGTCGTCCTCGACGCATCGGACAACGGGGTCGGAGTTGCCGAGACGGAGCTTCCGCGCCTCTTCGAACGGTTCTGGCGGGCTGAGGAGTCACGCACCTCGCGCGGGACCGGCCTCGGACTTGCGATCGTCAAGCACATCATCAGTGCGGCGGAGGGCACGATCGAGGCACACGGCGACCGGGGCCACGGCCTGCATGTCCGCTGCGTGTTCCCTGCCTAGGAGCCCCCGCGTCGTCAGGCCGGGGTCAAGCCGACCTTTCGGTGCCCTCAGGTCACGACGATACGTGGAGCGTGGGACGTCGAGTAGACATCCTTGCGCAGGATCTTGTCGTGGCGGAGCGGAAACACGTCAACGCCCTCCCATTCGATCTCCACGCCGTCGGCGCGCACCGCGCGAGCTGTCCATTCGCTGACGACGAACGAGTCGGCCGCGTACAGGCGCCGGCTGGAGAAGCGCAGCGAGGGCCACCGTTCGAAGATCCCGGCGATGTGCTCGCGTACCGCATCGCTCCCTTCGGCACGCTCACCGGCGCTGTGGTTCTCGAAGACGATCGACGTGTCGTGGAACGAGCACACCGCCGCGAGATCCTGGCGATTCCACGCATCGTTGTACGCGGCGATCAAGGCACGCGCGCGATCGCTCATGTCCGGGATCCTAGAAGAGAAGACGGGAGGGCGCCCTGAGGCGCCCTCCCGCATGGTTACCCCGGACGGGGAAGAACTACGTTGCGTTGATCGACTTCAGCGCCTTCTCGGACGCGACGAGCACGACCTTCGGAATCGGCGCGAACCAGAGCTTCGCGGTGTACTTGCCCGCCTGGCCCTGGGTGAGTGCCCAGAAGACCATCTTCCGCAGCGCGGTCGCGTTGGCGGTCTTCGTCGGGAGGATGATGTACGTGTACGTGCTGATCGGATACGCCGTCGGATTCGTCTTCGGCGGGTTCACGATGTGCAGCTCGTTGTTGGCGGGCACGGAGGTGACTGCGCCGCCGGCAGCCGCAACGTTGCGGATGCTCGGGTAGATGAACTTGCCTGCCTGGTTCTGGATGGCGGCGAAGTGGAGATGATTGGCGAGCGCGAACGCCGTGTCGACGTAACACATTGCGCCCGGCGTGTTCGCCACGACGCCTGCGACACCAGCTGAGCCGCTGGCACCGACGCCGGCCGGCCAGTTGACTGCCTGACCCGTACCGATCTGCGCCTTCCAGGTCGGGCTGGCAGAGGCGAGGTAGTCCGTGAAGTTGTACGTCGTACCCGAGTTACCGGTGCGGTAGACCGGGGTGATCTTGAGATCGGGGAACGTCGCCTTCGGGTTGAGCGCCTTGATCGCCGGGTCGTTCCAGTTGGTGATCTGGCCCATGTAGATCTTGGCGATCAGGTCGCCCGAGAGGTTCACGTGGACCGCTGCGGAAGCCGGCGTGATACCCGGGACGTTGTACGGGATCGACGTCGCGGCGAGCGCCCACGGAATCTGGACACAACCGTTGCAGGCCGTGAACTGGTCGGTCGTCAGCGGCGCGTCAGACGCACCGAAGTCGACTGTCCGGGCGGTGATCGCCGAGATGCCGGCACCGGAGCCGACCGGGCTGTACTGGATCGTGTAGTCGAACGCCGAGCCGATGGCGGGCGTCCAGACCGAAACGAGCGGCGACACGAACGAGCTGCCGGCGCCATTGAGTGTGATCGCCTCGTGCTTCGCACCGGCGACTGTCGCAGTCAGGAGCGCAAGCGACCCAACCGCGAGAAGGGCAAGAGCCTTCCTCATCATGAACATTTTCTCCTTGTCCTGGGGTTTCCGAACTTCAACCGTGAGAGTGCCCGCCCTGGCCGCACACGTGGGCTGCAAGGGTGTGACGTTCAGGTAACGGACTGGTGAACCGACGCGAAAAGCAGGCGAACTAGTGGGTCTGCCCGAGCTTTCGACGCGAACGGTCGAGCATCAGACGTGAGACCAGGCTCGTCGCCAGCACGAACGCGATCAGCACAAACGCCGCTGCCCACGCCTGCTGGTTCAAGTGGCGGTCGGCCTGCTCCGAGTACTCGAAGATCGTCACCGGGATCGACGTGACGGATGTCGCAGGATCCCAGTTGACGAGCGACCCTGCGATCGAGCACGTGAAGAGCAGAGGCGCCGTCTCCCCGGCTGCGCGAGCGACCGCGAGTGTCGTTCCGGTCACGATTCCACCCAGAGCCGTCGGCAGGACGATGCTCAGGGTGGTCCGCCACTTCGGTACGCCGAGTGCCGTGCTTGCGTCACGAAGGCTGTTCGGCACGAGGGCCAACACCTCCATCGTCGTGCGGGCAACGAGCGGCAGCATGATGATCGCGAGGGCGAAGCTGCCGGCATAGACGCTCTGGTGATGACCGACACCGAGGAACTTCGTCTTGACGACGAGTGCGAACACGAAGATGCCGATCACGATCGACGGGAAGCCGTTGAGCACGTCGAGCGCCAGCCGGATCTGATTTCCAACCCTCCGGGATGCGAACTCGCTCACGAAGATCGCGACAAGCACACCGATCGGGACAGACATCGCCGTCGCGATCACGATGAGCAGACCCGTCCCGACAAGAGCGGGTGCGATCCCGCCGCCACCCGCACCGAACACGGGCGGGCCCTTGGTGAAGAAGTCGATATTGAGCGCGGGAATGGCGCGAAGGAGGACCGAGAGCACGAGGATCCCGAGCAGCGAGACCGCGATCAGCGCGGCAAAGACAGCCGTGGCCTGCGCGATCCGGTTTGTCCGCAGGCGCTTCCTGGAGCGCCCGGTCGCCTTGAGTGACATTGGCTCCATCAGTGCGCGCCTGCGTGAGCACGGTCGAAGCGATGAACGATCCGCTGCGCAACGAAGTTCGTCACGAACGTGATGGCCAGCAGAAGGAGTGCGAGGTAGAAGAGCGCCGAGACCTCGAGATTCGTTCCCGCGCCCTGGTACTCCGTGGCGAGCTGACTCGCGAGGCTGTTACCCGGGCCGAACAGCGAGATCCCGAGACCGCGAAGGCTGTTCCCAATGACCTGCGTCACTGCGATCGCCTCGCCAAGAGCCCGACCGAGCCCGAGAATGACGCCTGCGACAACGCCGCCGCGCACGTGAGGGACGACGACGCCACGAACCATCTCCCAGTGCGTTGCACCGAGCCCGATCGAGGCCTCTTTGATGTCGCGCGGGACGCCGCTGAAGAGCTCACGGCAGATCGACGAGGTGATCGGGATGATCATCATCGTCAGGACGACGATCGCGATCAGCACGCCGTTCTGTGACGGCGATCCCGAGAAGATCGGGATCCAGCCCAGGTAGTCGTGAAGAAACGGCTCGATGTCGGAACGCATGAACGGCCCGAGCACGAGGATGCCCCAGAGACCGACAACGACGCTCGGCACGGCCGCGAGCATCTCGATCAGTGACCCGATCGGCCCGCGAATTGCGGGCGGAGCCAGCTCGCTCAGGAACAGCCCGATTGCGATCGAGAGCGGCGCGGCGATCAGGACGGCACCGAAGGAGATCTCGAGTGTCCCGAGGATCAGCCAACGGGCTCCAAAGACGCCTGTGACCGGGTTCCACTCCGTGTTCCAGATGAACCCGAGCCCGAAGTGATGAACTGCCGGCCACGCGCCGTCGATCACCTTCCAGATGATCGCCACGATGATCAGAACGACGAGTGCAGCGGCGGCCGCTGTGATCAGTCGAAGGCCGGAGTCGCCGACGCGGTCGAGCGTGTGGCGCGTGCGGCGGAGGACTGAGACGGGATCTGCGGCGGCTTCCATGTCCGGCAGCTTTACAGTGCAACTGTCGGAGCGCGAGGGGCTGTAACCACTTCGACACGAAAGATTCACACCCCGTGAACCCCGTCATCGGCCCGCGCCAGTGACACTCGGTAACGTGAGCGTTATGGAGCCGACCCGTTCTGAGACACCGTCCGTCGCGGCGCTGACCGTCAGTCAGAAGCCCGCCGATCCGGTGGCTCGCGAGACCGTGTTCGACATCGACCATCTGTCGGTGTCGTACGGCGCGTCGTTGGCCGTCTCCGACGTCTCGATGGATATCCACCGGAACGCGGTGACTGCGCTGATCGGTCCCTCCGGCTGCGGAAAGTCGACCTTCCTGCGCTGCCTGAACCGGATGAACGACCTCGTGCCGAACGCGAAGGTCGAAGGCGCGTTGCTCTACCACGGCGTCGACATCTACGGCCCCGAGGTCGATCCGATCGAGGTTCGCCGGCGCATCGGCATGGTGTTCCAGCGGCCGAACCCGTTTCCGAAGTCGATCTACGACAACGTCGCCTACGGCCTGCGTGTCCTCGGAATGAAGGACAACCTCGACGACCGGGTTGAGCAGGCCCTCCGCCGCGCCGCGATCTGGGACGAGGTCAAGAACCGGCTCAAGGGCTCCGCGCTCGGCCTCTCGGGCGGCCAGCAGCAGCGCCTCTGCATCGCCCGTGCGATCGCCGTCGAGCCCGACGTCATTCTGCTGGACGAACCCGCCTCCGCTCTCGACCCCATCTCGACGCAGTCGATCGAGGATCTGATGCACGAGTTGAAGCGCGAGTACACGCTCGTCATCGTGACTCACAACATGCAGCAGGCAGCTCGCGTCGCAGAGATGACAGCGTTCTTCAGCCTCCAGGTCAAAGACGACGGGAGCCGCCACGGCATCCTCGTCGAGTACGACACGACCGAGAAGATCTTCACGCATCCGGCTGACGAGCGCACGGAAGGCTATGTCACGGGGCGGTTCGGATGAGATTCTCCTTCCAGGACGAGCTCGAGAAGCTCGAGGCAGCTGTCCAGGAGGAGGGCGACTATGTGCTGCGGGCGCTGCGCTCCTCGCTCAACGCGCTTGCGCGCGCCGACGACGAGCTTGCCGATGACGTCATCCGCTTCGACGATGAGGTCGACCGTCGCTACGCCGCCATCGAGTCCGGCGTGCAATCGCTGCTCGCACGGCAGACCCCGGTCGCGTCGGACCTGAGGCTCGTCCTCGCGATCCTGCGCGTCAACCTCCACCTCGAGCGCATGGCCGACTACTGCGTGACGGTCGCCAAGCTCACAAAGCTGATGGGAAGCCTCGACGTCACCGACGAGACGATCCTGACGTCGATCGAAGACATGGGCCAGCGTGCGGAGCAGATGATCCGCGTCGCGCTCGACGCTTTCGCGGATCGCGATCTCGACAAGGCCCGGTCACTCCACGATCTGGACGACCTGATCGACCGCGCAAATCGCAAGGCTGTCGAGGACGTGCTCTCTCTCGGCGACTCAGCGGAGGAACGCGAGTACGGCCTCCGCATGCTCGTCATCTCGCGCTGCGTCGAGCGGATCGGCGACCACGCGGTCGACATCGGCGAGCAGGTCGCCTACCTGGTGACCGGCGAGCACGTCGAGCTCACCGACGCATCACGCGCCACCGAGGCCTGAGCCGCCGACCCGTCCTGTGGCGGGCCGGTACCTTCGGTCATCCATGACCGTGAACGCGAACGAGACGCAGGATGCCGGCCGCCGCACGCGCCTCGCCAACGAGCGCACCTACCTTGCGTGGTGGCGAACCGGGCTCACGTCGCTTGCCGTCTGCGTGGGACTCGGGCGCATCGTGCCGGACGTCGCGAACGTCACCAAGTGGCCGTATGAGCTCGTCGGCGCCTGCTACGGCGTCCTCGGGATCGCGTTCATGGTGCTGGGGCACCTGAGAGTCCGCGCCGTCGAGACGGCCGTCGACCGTGGCGAGTTCGCCCGTCTCGACCAGCGGATCGGGCTGTGGCTCCTCGTCGCGGGGATCATCCTCGGTACCGCCACGATCGCCCTGGTTGCGTTCGGCGCCTGACCGCGGCGCCGTGCGCCTCGAAGCGCTAGCCGAGCAGCCCGCGAAGCGCGGCGAGAGGCTCTTCTCGCACCTTGAAGTACGCCCAGTTGCCCCGTTGCTCGCGCTCGACAAGCCCTGCTTCGAGGAGCACCTTGAGGTGGTGGCTGATCGTCGGCTGTGACAGACCGAGCGGCTCGGTGAGGTTGCAGACACACGCCTCGTGATTCGGCTGGGCCTGGATCAGGCTGATCAGGCGAAGCCGCGTGGGGTCGGCGATCGTCTTCAACGCCGAGCCGAGCTGCTCCGCGTCGGCAGCGTCGAGCGGACCGTGCAGCAGCGGCGGGCACGAGGCGGCGATCGTCGCAATGGTCTGCATCGGTTCCATATTGACAGAGATCGATCTCGTTGTCATGATGACGTCGACATCGATCCTCATCGATATGAAAGGACCGCCGCATGACCGAAGCACTCGATCCAGTCACCGAACGCCATGTTGAGAGCCTCACGCGCGGTCTGATCACCGAGTTCGCCGCGACGTTCTCCGAGGAGACGATCCACCGGTACATCCGCGAGTCGATCGACGTCCTGGGAACCGCCAAGATCAACGTCTTCGTCCCCGTCCTCGCCCACCGGTTCGCCCGCGAACGCCTGCGCGCCCTCGCCCAGGCCGACGGTGCCCTCCCGAAGGCCGAGCCGGAGGTTCTGTTCGTCTGCGTCCACAACGCCGGCCGAAGTCAGATGGCGGCCGCCCTCGTCACGCTTCGATCGCAGGGCCGTGTCCATGTCCGGTCGGCCGGGAGCGCACCCGCGTCCGAGATCAACCCGGCAGTCGTCGAAGCGATGGCCGAGATCGGCGTGGACCTGCGCGACGCATTTCCGAAGCCGCTCACGGACGAGGTCGTCCGTGCCGCGGATGTCGTGATCACGATGGGATGTGGCGACGCGTGCCCGATCTATCCCGGCAAGCGCTACGAGGACTGGAAGCTCGAAGACCCGGCCGGGCAGGGGCTCGAACCCGTCCGGGCGATCCGTGACGACATCGACGCCCGCGTCCAGGCGCTCGTGGACGATCTGCTCTCCGCGTCGGCGGCCGGCTGACCCTGTAAGACTCGGGTCATGGCCGACATCCCTCCGAGGGCGCTGCTGCGCGCGCTCACCGCAGAGTTCATCGGCACGTTCATGCTCGTCTTCGCGGGCTGCGGCGCGATCATGGTCGACACGAGAACGCACGAGCTGGGGCACGTTGGGGTCGCGCTCACCTTCGGCCTCGTGATCACCGCGATGATCTACGCCGTCGGACACATCTCAGGGGCGCATTTCAACGCCGCGGTGACGTTCGCCTTCGCGCTGACTCGGCATTTTCCGTGGCGTCGAGCCGTCGCGTACATGGGCGTACAGCTCCTCGGCGCTCTCGCTGCCGCGGCAGTCCTCCGCGGCTCACTCGGCAACATCGCTCACCTCGGCGCGACGCTCCCGTCCGGCTCCGAGGGACAGTCACTGCTCTGGGAGATCATCCTCAGCTTCATCCTGATGTTCGTCGTTATGGCCGTTGCGACCGATACACGGGCCGTTGGCGAGGCAGCGGCGATCGCCGTCGGGGCCACCGTCGCGATGGACGCACTCTTTGGCGGTCCGATCTCCGGCGCCTCGATGAACCCGATTCGCTCGGTCGGCCCGGCGCTCGTCACGGGCGACCTCCACGCCCTGTGGCTCTACATCGTGGCCCCCATCGCGGGCACGTCACTGGGCGCGCTCACCTACCAGTTCGTCCGCGCCGAGACCTGAAACCGCCCCACAGGGCGCACCGTTCGTCACGTCGGTGAACGTGTGTCTGCAGCCTGGTGACAACCGGCCGAAAATGGCAGGAGACGTCCGCCGCAGCGACTAAACCGTGTCTCGATGTCTCACGGAATCGCGCACTGCGACCTGCACGTCCACACACGGTTCTCGACCGATAGCGGCAATTTTGCGCTGCGCCGCGCGCGACTCGGAGAGTCGTACACCGACCCCGAACGCGTCTATCGGGTCGCTCGCAGTCGCGGCATGCAGTTCGTGACCATCAGCGATCACAACACTCTGGACGGCGCACTTCGAATCGCCCACCTCGAAGGCACGTTTCTCTCCGTCGAGGTCACGACTGCGTTTCCCGAAGACGGAGCGCCGCTCCACGTTCTCGTGTGGAACCTCACGGAGGACGACCACCGCGATCTCCAGCCGCTTCGACCGTCCGTCTACGAGCTCGTCGCGTTCCTCCGTGAGCGGAAGCTCACCCATGCACTTGCGCACCCGCTCTACCGGATGGGCCCCCCGCTCACCGCCTCCCACGTCGAGCGAATGATGCTCCTCTTCTCGCTCTGGGAAGGCCGCAACGGCGCCCGCCCCGAGGAGTCGAACGTGCTCGCCGCCCGCCTTGCGTCGACCGTCACCCCCGGGCTGCTGGCGAAGCTCGCCGAACGCCACCGGCTCGAGCCCGTCCACGACGGTCGGATCGGCATCACGGGTGGTTCCGACGACCACGGTGCCCTCGACATCGCGACGACGTGGACAGCCGCGGCCGGCGACACCGTCCCCGACTTTCTCGCCGCCGTTGCCGCCGGCAGCGGAGTGCCCGGAGGCGAACATGGGTCTGCCGTCAAGCTCGCCCACGCAATGGTCGCGCTCGGCGCGAATGCGTACCGCGCCGCAGAGACGTCGGTCTCCCCGCTCGTCGAGATCCAGCTCCGTGCGCTCTTCGACGACGACGCCGACGACCCCGCCAATCGCCACGCCGAGATCCAGGCTGCAAGTCGCAACCTCGTCCAGATGCTTGGCGGCCGGGCCCGCGAGGGAGGTCTCGGCCTTGGGCGGCTCTCCGCTCTCGGCCCCCGGCTCTCCGCCCTGGCGTTCGCCGGGGCGCTCGAACTCCCGTACCTCGCCTCAGCCCACCATCACAAGGGCTCCCGTCAGGACGTCCGCCAGATCGAACACACCTTCTTCGGATCCAGAGAGGAGCCCGATGAGCCGAAGGCACTTGTCTTCTCCGACACCTATGGCCAGGCGAATGGTGTCGCCGGCACGATGCGCCGACTGGCAACTGAGGGTGCCGCGGGGCGTCTTGCGGTCGCCGTGGCAACCGCGTGCACGGAGGCAAGGGAGAGCGATGCGGGGCTGATCACGCTCTCGTCGGACTGGTCTGCAACGCTGCCCGCCTACGAGCAGATCGAGCTTCAGTTTCCGCTCGTCACCGATGTGCTGGAGCGCGTGGAGGCTGCAGCCCCGGACGTCGTTCACATCGCGACGCCCGGCCCCGTCGGCGCCACCGGCCTGATCGCGGCCAAGCTTCTCGGGATCCCCGTCGTCGGCTCCTACCACACCGAACTCGGGCCGTACGCGCTCCAGCTGACGCGCGATCCGCTGATCGCCGAGGCGACGAGCTACTACGTCGACTGGTTCTACCGTCAGTGCGACCTCGTCCTCGCACCGACACTCTCGGTGATGGCCGCGCTCACCGGCCGCGGCGTCGGGAAGCACGTCCTCGTCTGGGGCCGTGGTGTCGATACCGAGGACTTCACCCCGGAGCGCCGCGACGAAGCACTTCGGCGCACGCTGCTTGCGGGCGGCGACGTCCTGCTCCTCGCTGTTGGGCGTGTGTCCGACGAGAAGCGAATCGACGTCCTTCTTGAGGCGTTCAGGCGCGTGCACGAGCAACGTCCAGCAGCGCGGTTGGTCATCGTCGGTGACGGTCCCGCTCGCACTCGCTACGAGACGTCGATGCACCCGGGCGTGCAGTTCCTCGGTGAGGTCAGGGGCCCCGACCTGTCGGCCCTCTACGCGAGCGCCGACGTCTTCTGCTTCCCGAGCACGACCGACACGTTCGGACAAGTGATCCTCGAGGCTGGCGCCTCCGGCCTGCCGACGGTGGCCGCGGCCGCAGGCGGTGCGATCGAGTTGATCCGAGCCGAGGCGACCGGGCTTCTCGTGCCTCCGGACGACGCCGGCGAGTTTGCCAACGGCCTGCTCCGTCTGATCGACGCCCCTCTCCTGCGGCGCCAGCTTGGCGCACGAGCCGTCCTTGCGGCGCAGGCGCGGACGTGGGAGAGCTCCTGGGCCGAGCTCCGCGAGGCCTACCGCGTCGCCTCGCACTCACCCATGAGCACGCACCGCGCAAGAATCGCCGCCTGACTCCCAGCTCCTCCCGGCTACACTGCCCCGCTCATGGCAGGGCTCTTCATACCTGGCTGGGGTGCGCACGCCGGTCTCTACCGAGCGGCGCTGCCTCGCGGCTGGCAAGCGCTCGAACCGCCGACCTTTCGGACGACGCGCGGATCGTTCGCCGCCTATCGCGTGTGGCTCGCGGACATGCTCGCCGAGCACCCCGGGGCCATCGACCTCGGCGGGCACTCGTTCGGAGCCGCCCTTGCCGTTCTCGCCGCCCACGACAGTCCGGCGTCGGTCAGACGACTCGTGCTCGTTGAGCCAGCCGGACTCCCCCTCGACAAGCCGATGCCGCGGAGCATGCTCGACTTCGCACTCCAGGCCTTCGGCGGGGCGTACCCGAGCCGGGAGGCCGCGCGCGCGACCATGTCAGTCCTTGCCGCACCGCGTGCCGCGCTTCGGCTGGCCCGGACGGTGCGGATGCTGAACCTCCGGGACGAGTTCGAACAGCTCCGTGCGCGTGAGCTGCCCTGCACCGTCGTCGGGGCCCGTTCCGACACGCTCACCCCGACCGGGCATTGCCGATCCATCGCAGAACTACTCGGAGCCGACTACCGCGAGCTCACGGTCGACGGCGGGCACATGTGGTTCCTCGGCGCAGCGGCACTCCACCGCCGCCAGTTCGCGCCCTCGAGCTAGACCTGGAAGTAGACGGTCGCGGCGATACCGGCGACAAGGCAGTAGCGAGCGAACGGCATGAGCGTCCGCGTCTCGAAGAACCGCATCAGGAACCGCACAGCCAGGTAGGCGGTGCACGCTGAACAGACCGCGCCGACGAGAGCCGGACCCCGCACGCCGTCGCCCGCCGACCCAAAGAGCTCTGGAAGCTTGAGGACAGCCGCTGCGCCGATGATCGGTGTCGCGAGCAGAAAGGCGAACCGCGCCGCGTCCTTGTTCGAGAGGCCTACGAGCAGCCCGCCGCCCATGGTTGCACCCGAACGTGAGAGCCCGGGAATGAGAGCGAAAGCCTGCGCCGTTCCGACGAGCGCCGCGTCGCGCCAGCGCACCTGACCGGCGATGCGCGCATCGTCATCGGCTTCGGTCTGCGGTGCGCGCCGACGCAGCAGCTCGGCACCGTACAGAAGTGCGCCGTTGACAGCCAGAAACGCGGCGGCGGACGGCGCCGAGGCGAACACGCTGCGCAGCTTGTGCTCGAGCAGCAGCCCGAGAAGCCCGGCAGGGATCGTGCCGACGACGAGCAGCCATCCGAGCTTCGCATCGGGGTCGTCCGGCGCAATCTCCCGGTTGCGCAACGACCGGCCGAGCCCCTTGACGATCCGAACCCAGTCGTGCCAGAAGAACCCGAGCAGGACGAGTGCCGTCGCGAGGTGCGTGGCGACGAGGAAGGTGATGAAGTACTTGTCGTTCTGATGGATGTTCCACCCGAGGAGCTTCGGCAGAATGACGCTGTGCCCGAGACTCGAGACGGGGAAGAGCTCTGAGACGCCCTGCAGGAGACCGAGGAGGATCGCCCGGGGGTACGAGATCAGTGCGAGAACGATCACGTGGAGGCGTTGCGCTTCGGCCCGGTGCGGAACCAGGCGAAGACAAAGCACGCGAGACCGACGAAGAACGCCGCGATACCGTGCTTCGTGTGGTGGTGGCCGGATCCCGCTTCATGCCCCGGGAAGAAGCTCGGCAGCGACCTGGCAGGCTCGGCCCAGTAGACGATCGCGATCGCAACGAGAGCGATTCCAGCGACGACCGCGACTGCCACGAGAAGACGATCATTTCGCATACCCGGCAGCATAGTGCCGCCCGAGGACGGACCACGCCTGTCATCTCGCATCGACGACCAGCTCTGAGTCAGGCCAGGCCTCGATGAGCGGTCGGCTCGATCGACGACTCGGAACCGGAGACGCGATCATCGTCGGCCTCGGCGCGATGATCGGCGCCGGCGTGTTTGCCGCGTTCGGGCCGGCGGCTCAGGCGGCGGGCTCCGATATCACCGTGTCACTCGCGATCGCAGCGCTCGTTGCGTTTGCAAACGCGATGTCGTCAGCTCGGCTCGCCGCCCTCTACCCGGAGTCGGGCGGCACCTACGTCTACGGGCGGAGACGGCTCGGCAACTTCTGGGGCTATGCGGCGGGCTGGAGCTTCGTGACGGGAAAGATCGCGAGCTGCTCGGCTATGGCACTGACGTTCGGCGCCTACGCGGTCCCGTCGCTCGCGCGCCCGCTCGCTCTCGGGCTGATCGTCGGCCTCGTCACCGTCAACTGCTTCGGTGTGCAGAAGACGGCGCGCCTCACACGGGTGATCGTGGCCGCTGTCCTCGCCGTGCTCACCGGCGTCGTCGCCGCCGCACTCACAGGCGGAACTCCGGCGGCCTCCCGCCTGACACTCGATGGCCACGGCGGGGTGTACGGGATCCTCCAGGCGGCCGGAATCCTGTTCTTTGCGTTCGCCGGCTACGCGCGAATCGCGACACTCGGCGAGGAGGTGCGCAACCCGGCTCGGACGATCCCTCGGGCCATTCCGGCGGCCCTCGGAATCACGCTTGTGGTGTACGGGACGGTCGCTGTGGCGGCGCTCTCGACGGTCGGTGCGCCGACGCTCGCGGCATCCACCGCGCCGCTCCGGACCGTCGTCGACCACACATCGTGGAGCGCGTTCGCACCCGTCGTTCGGATCGGAGCGGCGATCGCCTGCGCCGGCGTGCTCCTCTCGCTGCTCGCCGGGATCAGTCGGACGGTCTTCGCGATGGCGGCCAACGGCGAGCTCCCGAGGCCACTCGCGCGGGTGCACGCGAGGCATCGAGTACCCCACGTCGCCGAGATCACGATCGGTGTGATCGTCGCGACGATCACGGCGACGGCCGATCTCCGTGGCGCAATCGGGTTCAGCTCCTTCGCTGTCCTCGTCTACTACGCGATCGCGAACGCCTCGGCAATCACACTGCGGGGGTCGCGGCGCCATGCGGCCCTGGCGTCCTTTGGGCTGGCCGGGTGCATGGTGCTCGCGCTCGCGCTACCGCGGGGATCGGTCGTGGCAGGAGCCGCAGTGCTCGGTCTTGGAGCACTCGTCTACGGCGCGATCGTCCGAGCGCACGGCCCCGTCTGAGACACTTCACCAAATGGACACCACATCGTTACCGGGGTTTGGGGATCATCCGTTGTTCGTGTCGACGACTGAACGCCCTCCTGTCGCGATCCCGCAGCAGACGCTCCTCAACCGAGAGCTCTCATGGCTCGATCTGAACGCGCGCGTGCTCGACCTCGCAGCGGACCCGAACGAGCCGCTGCTCGAGCGTGTGAAGTTCTGCGCGATCTTCTCGTCGAATCTCGATGAGTTCTTCATGGTTCGTGTCGCAGGACTTCTCGACCAGGTCATCGCCCGGGTGAACGTCCGGTCACCAGACGGACGCACCCCTCAGGCTGCGCTCGCCGAGGTGCACGACCGAGCGCTCGAACTCACGGCCACCCAGTCGAAGCTCTGGCGCACCGAGCTCTGCCCCGCGCTCGCCGAGCAGGGGATCGTCGTCGGCACCGTCGATGACGCGAGCGCCAGCGAGCTCGCGGAGCTCGAGGCGCACTTTGCGCGGCAGATCTACCCCGTGCTCACGCCGCTCGCGGTGGGACCCGGCCAGCCGTTCCCGTACATCTCAGGCCTGTCGCTCAGCCTCGGAATCACCGTGCGGGATCCGGACTCAGGGGAGGAGCGCTTCGCACGTGTGAAGGTGCCGGACACCCTCCCGAGGTTCGTCGGTGTCGGGGACCGCGGGCTCCTCATCCCGCTCGAGACGGTGATCTCGCACTACCTCCACTGGCTCTTTCCAGGGATGGACGTCACCGAGCAGGCTGCCTTCCGCATCACCCGGGACGGCGACACCGAGATCTCGGATGACGCCGACGACCTGCTCCAGGCGGTCGAGACGGAGCTCCGACGTCGCCGCTTTGGTGCCGTGGTGCGTCTCGAAGTCTCGAGCTCGATCTCCCAGGCGATGGCAGGGAGACTCACCGAGCGCCTGGCAATCCGTCCTGACATCGTCTACCCGGTGCATGGGACGCTCGACCTCGCGGACGTGTCCCAACTGCACGAGCTCGACCGGCCCGAACTCAAGTATGAGCCCTGGGTCCCGCACACGCAGCGACGCTTCTCGGCACCCCGGGACGGCGACATCTTCGCCGAGATCGCGGCAGGCGACATCGCCGTGCAGCATCCCTACGACTCGTTTGCGACGAGCGTCGAGTCGTTTGACCGTGCCGCAGCGAAGGATCCGGCGGTCGCAACCCTGAAGACGACGGTGTACCGAACGAGCCGGGACTCGGCGCTCGCGCCGGCGTTGATCGAGGCGGCCGAACACGGCAAGCAGAGCGTCTGTCTGGTTGAGCTGAAGGCCCGGTTCGACGAACAGCGCAACATCCAGTGGGCGCGGTCGCTCGAGCAGGCCGGCGTCCACGTCGCATACGGCTTCCCCGACCTCAAGATCCACGCGAAGACGACCCTTGTCGTGCGCCGCGAGAACGACACGCTGCGCCGCTACGTCCACATCGGAACGGGCAACTACAACGCGACGACAGCGCGGTTCTACGAGGACATCGGCATCTTCACGGCCGATCCCGACATCACCGCCGACATTGCGGACATGTTCAACTTCGTCACCGGCTTCGGCCGGCCGCAGCAGTTTCGCAAGCTCCTCGTCGCACCGTTCACCCTCCGAAAGCGCTTCATCGAGCACATCCGTGAGGTGGCTGCGGCCGCGGCCGCCGGCGAGAAGGCTCGGATCCGCTTCAAGTGCAACAACCTGACGGACCCCGGCATCGTCGAGGAGCTCTACAAGGCCTCGCAGGCGGGCGCCGAGATCGACCTGATCGTGCGGGCGATCTGCGTGCTGCGGCCTGGCGTCCCTGGACTCTCCGACCGGATCCGTGTCCGCTCGATACTCGGACGGTTCCTCGAGCACAGCCGCCTCTACGCGTTCGAAGCCGGGGACAAGAAGACGTACCTGCTCGGCAGCGCCGATCTGATGGCCAGGAACCTGGACCATCGCATCGAGGTGCTCGTCCCGATCGAAGCTCCGCACATTCGGACAGAGATCGAGGCGATCCTGAAGGCGCTCCTGAACGACAACTCCCAAGCCTGGGAGCTGTCGGGCGACGGTGCCTGGGAGCGAGTCCATCCGCAGCCGTCGGAGCGCCGTCGGCCGGCACAGCTCGTCGCGATGCGCCGTCGTGCTCGGTGGCGGCGTCCGAACGCGCGTAGATAGCGTTCAGCGACGACATGTGGCTCCGTC
Source organism: Actinomycetes bacterium (assembly GCA_037142875.1). GTDB lineage: Bacteria > Actinomycetota > Thermoleophilia > Gaiellales > Gaiellaceae > PALSA-600. The sequence goes on from JBAWZV010000003.1 coordinate 109,150, forward strand.
ATCATGAGGCCGTGCCGGTCGCCGTCATCGACGTCGGTTCCAACACCGTCCGGCTCCACGTCGCCCGCGGTGGCGAGACGATCCTTCGCGAGAAGGTGATGCTGCGCCTCGGCGAGGCCGTCGAACGATTCGGCGCAATCCCGGAGACCAAGCTCGCAGAGGTCGGAGGGTGCATCGCCGGGTTCGCAGCGCAGGCGCATCGCCTCGGGGTCGAAAGCATCGACGCGCTGGTGACAAGCCCCGGCCGGCAGGCGACAAACGGCGATGCTCTGCTCGAACGGGTGAGTCGCAGCGCGGGCGTCCAGGCCCGGTTGCTCTCCTCCGCCGAGGAGGGGCGTCTCGGGTTCGTCGGGGCCGTCGCTGCCGCCCGCGGGGTCTCGCGTAGGGTCGTAGCGGTCTGCGATGTGGGCGGCGGATCGGCGCAGATCGCCGTCGGGACGCGCCGCGACGGCCCGAAGTGGCTCCGCTCGATCGACATCGGTTCGATGCGACTGACAAGCCGGTGCCTGAACGACGATCCCCCCGGTGACTCAGCGGTTCGTGTCGCCCGCGACGAGGTCGCGCGCCTCCTCGAAGGAGTCGTAGCGCCGACAGCGGAGGTTGCCCTCGCGATCGGCGGGAGCGCCCGCGGGCTACGCGCACTCGTCGGATCGAAGCTCGGCGCCGATGAGCTCGAGGAGGCGATCACGATCCTCGCGCAGACACCGACGAGCGAGATCGTCGCGCTCTTCGGAGTCGATCCTCTCCGTGTGCGCACGCTGGCGGCCGGCGCGATCATCCTCGCCGCGCTCCAGGAGCGACTCCACCTGCCGCTCCGGGTCGTCCGCGGCGGCGTCCGCGAAGGCGCGGCGCTCGAGCTGGCAGCGCAACCCGCAGCGGCCTAGCGCTCCTCCGCTTCCAGGGTTCACCGCGACGGCTCCGCTTCGCAACCAGCCGTCCACACCGAGTGCCGCCTGGGACCTGCATCCTCGCGGAGTGGATGCCCTCTTCCTCGATCTGAACGGCACGATCTCCGACGACGAGGCGATCCTCTGGGAGATCTATCGCGCGCTCTTCGCGGAGTCTGGCGCCATCGTCACCGAGCACGAGTACCGCACGCAGCTCGTTGGTCAGAGTGACGACGAGATCTTCAAGCGGGTTCTCGGTCCGGGAGTGGGCACCGCCGAGCTCGTGACGGAGCGCGTCCGGCGGTACGTCGCCGCGGTCGCCGATGGTGCGACAGTTCCCGCATCAGCCCGTGCCGCAGTCGCGCTCGCGGCGAGCGTCGTTCCGGTCGTCGTGGTCACGAGCGCGTGGAGGCACGAGGCCGACGTCGTGCTTGAGGCGTCGGGGCTCAACGCGCTCGTGACGCTCGTCGTCAGCGCCGACGACGTGGCGAACCTCAAGCCCGATCCCGAGCCCTATCGGCTCGCGTGCCGCGGGCTCGAGGTCGATCCCGCGCGCGCCTTCGCCGTTGAGGACACCGCGTCCGGTATCCGTTCGGCCCGGTCTGCGGGTGTGCGCTGCGCGGCGGTAACCACGACGATGCCGCGGCAGCAGCTTGAGGAGGCCGACCTACTGTTCGACCGTCTCGACTCCGAGGCGGTCGCCACGTTGCTCGGCCTCTGACGCCTGCGGCAGGACACGAGCAGACCCGGGATCGAACCCGATGGCAGTTTGGGCTCCGACGGTCAGCTGGCCGAGATCGACGCTTGCGACATCGGCGGAGATCTCACCGACGGCTGTTGTGACCTTCACCCGCGTTGTCGCTCCGAGGAACGTCGATGCGGCGACGGTGCCCGTGAAGCGCACGCCCCCGTTGACCGACGCACCGATGGCCACCGTCTCGGGCCGAACAAGCACGACGACCCGGGCGCCCGGCGAGTAGGCGGACGCGGCCGGGAGCACGAGCCTCGTCCCTTCAACCTCGACCTCGCCGCCGGCTCCCGTGACGACCGCTTCGATCCGGTTGATCGTGCCGATGAACTGCGCGACAAACGGTGTCGCCGGCTCGCCGTAGATCGCAGCAGGCGTGCCGATCTGCTCGATTCGGCCACCGTTCATGACCGCGACGCGGTCTGAGACCGAGAGCGCCTCCTCCTGGTCGTGCGTGACGTAGATGGTCGTGATCCCGAGTTCCGTCTGGAGGCGACGGATCTCGTCGCGAAGCTGGACGCGCACCTTCGCGTCGAGCGCCGAGAGCGGCTCGTCGAGCAAGAGGATTCGCGGCTCGATCGCGAGTGCCCGAGCGAGTGCGACACGCTGCTGCATGCCACCCGAGAGTTCGTGCGGGTAGCGGTCGGCGGCGTGTCCGAGGCCAACAAGCTCAAGGAGCTCGACTGCGCGGTTACGACGGGTACGCCGGTCGGCCCCGCGTATCCGCAGCCCGAACTCCACGTTCCGCTGTGCCGTCATCGTCGGGAAGAGGCTGTAGGCCTGAAAGACCATGCCCACCCCGCGCTTGCTCGCGCTCGTCCCGGTGATGTCCCGGCCGGCGATTGCGATCGTCCCGCGCGTCGGACGGTCGAACCCGGCGACCAGCTTCAGCGCCGTGGTCTTGCCGCAGCCGCTCGGCCCGAGGAGCGAGACGAGCTCACCGGACCCGATCTGGATGTCGAGCGATTCGAGCGCCACAACGCCGCCGAACACACGCCGCACACCGCGCAGGACGACCTCAGACATCAGCGCACCGCCGCCCGATGTCGCCCCCGGGTCACGAGAATCAGGCAGAACATCGCGGCCCACAGCAGACCGAAGCTGACGATCGTGAGTGCCGCTGCCCCCGTCGCCTGTGTCTGCCCCACGTAAGCGACGTAGACCGGGAACGTGTCGAAGAGCGACAGGCTTGCCATCGTGAACTCGCCCAGGACGATCGCGAGCGTCAGCAGCGCGGCTCCAAGGATTGAGGCCCGCAGGCTCGGGAGGATGACCTGCACGAGGGCGCGCGTGCGCCCGGCGCCCAGACTCTGCGCGGCGTCGGTCAACGTCCTCACGTCAATCGCACGTAGACCGGAGTCGAGCGAGAACCAGACGTAGGGCAGGACGAGAACGACATAGCCCGGAACGAGGAACTGGGGCGTCGAGACGAACCACGTCTGGCTGCGAAAGACATCGAGCAGACCAACGATGAGCACGATCGGCGGGACGACGAACGGCAGCACACAGACAAACGTGACGAGCGGCCGCAGCCCGGGCGCCCGCAGGTGGACCCAGTAGGCGGTCGGCACGAGCAGCAGGAGCGCCGCCACCGCGGTCTCCCCGGCGAGCTTCAGCGAGATCTCGAGCGTCGACCAGAACTGGGGGTCTGACACGAGATCGCGGTAGGCGGCAAGGCCGTGACCGTGAGCCGTGCGCAGGCTGAACTCGAGTGTCGCGGCGAGCGGGACGAGGAAGAACGCGAGCCCCGCCATGGCGATCGTGACCGACGACGGCGACGATCGGCGCCTCACCGCGTCCACCGGGACGCTCGGCGGTTGAGCAGCCCATAGGCCAGCACGGTCACGGTCATCACCACGACCATTCCGAGGGCAAGCGCCTTGCCGAGATGCGGATCGGTGAAGACGTTGCCGGTGATGAACGCGCCGATGAGCGTCGGAACGAGGTTGACCATGCCACCGGTCAGCGCGTAGGCGGTCGCGTACGCCGAGAAGGCGTTCCCGAACAGCAGCAGGAACGCGCCGAGAAACGAGGGAGCAAGCACGGGGAGGGCGACACGCAGCCAGTACTGCGACGTCGACGCGCCGAGGCTCTCGGCCGCCTCACGCCACTCGCGCCGCAGACCGTCGAGCGCCGGCGCGATCACGAGCAACATCAGCGGGATCTGGAAGTACAGGTACGTGATCGCGAGCCCCCAGAAGTCGAACAGCGTGAACCCGTGGTCCCACGGGTTGAGGCCGAGATCGGCAAGCCACCGCGTGACGACCCCGACGGTTCCGAGGGTCGCGATGAAGGCAAATGCGAGCGGAACGCCCGCGAAGTTGGCCGCGACACCGGAGAACGAGGTGACGAACGCCCTGACAACGTGGGGCGTCCCCTCCTGGACCGCCGCGTAGGCGAGAAGTCCACCGAGCACGACGCCACCGAGTGCCGTGACGATCGAGAGTTCGATGCTCGTCCGGAACGCGTTCAGGTACTGCGCCTGGAAGATCTCATTGACGTACGTCAACGTCACACCGCCGTGCCCGTCGCGTACCGCACCAAACAGGACCGCCCCTGCGGGCACGATCAGAAAGAGCGTGGCGTAACCGAGGAACGGCACGACGCCGAGCCAGTCCAAGCGGAGCCGCCGCCCGAGCCAACGGCTCTCGGGGGCGGCGGCTCCGCTGACAGAGGAGTCGATCGAAGCCAGGTGACTAGCTCCCTGCGACCTTCGGGCCCCACTCCGAGGCGACGAGGTTCTTCGCGGTCGTCTGCTGCGCGTCGGTTGCGAACTTGACGTTCGTGTAGGACGTCGCAGGCGGCAGCGCAGCGAGGAGCGCCTTCGGGATCACTCCGCGAGCCGAGAGATCGGCGAAGCGAGCGGGATGCGTTCCCCCCTTGAGGAAGAGCAGCTGACCCTGGTCGGAGTAGAGGAACTCCTCCCACAGCTTTGCGGCGTCCGTGTTCGGGGCCGTCGCGTTGATCGCCTGCGCGTAGAAGGCGCCATAGCGCCCGGTGGCGGGAATGACAACCTGCCACGTGATGCCGTTCTTCGCGACCTCCTTCTTGTACGACAGCTGCAGGTAGTCCCAGTCGATCGTGATCGGAGTCTGGCCCGACGCGATCGTCGCCGGCGTGGCGTCGACGGGGAGCAGATTCCCGGACTGCTTCAGCTGCTGGAAGAAGGTGATGCCCGGTTCGACATTCGAGACGGAGCCACCGTTGCCGAGCGCAGCCGAGAAGACTCCTGCGAGGGCCGAACCGGAGGTGCGGGGATCGCCGTTGAGGGCGATCATGTTCTTGTACTCGGGCTTCAGCAGGTCGGCCCACGTCTTGGGAACGTCCTTGACGACCTTCGTGTTGACACCGAAGGAGACAACACCCCAGTAGTCACCGACCCAGCGGCCCTGCGGGTCCTTCATCGAGGCCGGAATCGTCGACCAGGTGCTGACCTTGTACGGAGCGAAGAGGCCCTGCTGGGCGCCCTGGATGGCAAAGGCCGGGCCATCGTCGACGACGTCGGGAGCGCGCCCCTGACCCTTCAGCGAGACGACGGCCTGGTTCTCCTCGGCGGAGCTGCCGTCGGGGTTCGCGTTCGTGATCTTGATCCCGAACTTGCTCTGGAACGTGGACATGATCTCGCCGTAGTTCGCCCAATCGGGCGGCAGGGCGATCGTGTTCAGCTTCCCTTCCTTCTTGGCGGCGGTGATCAACGCGGGGTTGATCGAGGAGCCCGACGCGGCCAGTGCCACGGCCGAGATCGCGGCGACCGAAGCTCCGGCAGTGAGGACGACGACCTTCTTCAAGACCTCTCCTTTGTCCGATGAGACTGACGACGGAAGAGTCGGCTCCGGGATGACCGCCGTGGGTTGAGCTTCGGGATCCCTCTGGTTACGAGGTGTCGAACGGGTGCCCGATCAGGCCGGCGCCGAGGTATTGCTTCACCCCATGACCACGATCACGCCTTTCCCCCACGACGGACGTTGGGTTCGCTGCGCGCTGCACGCCCACACGACGAACTCCGATGGAGAGCTATCGCCAGAGCACCTGGTCCGCCACTACGAGCGTGCTGGATACGACGTCCTCTGCATCACCGACCACTGGGTTCGCACCGTGACACCGAGCACGGAGCACCTGCTCGTCCTTCCGGGTATCGAGCTGAACGCCACCCTCAACGGGACGGGCAACGACGCCCACGTTCTCGCACTCGGTGTCGCGAGCGACCCCGTCGAGCCAGGGCGTGGGTTCCCGAACCTCGCCGACACGGTCCGCTGGATCACTGACAACGGCGGGCTGCCCTTCCTCGCCCACCCCTACTGGAGCGGTCTGCGCAGCGACGAGTTCTGGGGCTGCGAAGGACTGCTCGGAGTCGAGGTCTTCAACGCGGGATGCGAGCTCGAGATCGGACGCGGGCTCTCAGCCGTTCAGTGGGACGAGGCCCTCGAGCGGGGCGAACGGCTCTTCGGCCTCGCGACGGACGACTCACACCTTCCCGGATACGACAGCGGCCACGCGTCGGTGTGGGCCCGGGTCACCGACTCCGGCCCGGACGCGGTACTTGAGGCACTGCGTACCGGAGCCTTCTACAGCTCAACAGGGCCGCGGATCGAATCGATCACGCTCACAGACACGCGCGTCGAGGTGAGATCGTCGGCCGCGACATCAGTTCGGCTCGTCAGCACTCGCTTCTTCGGCTCCTGCGTTACCGCCGGCCGGATGGGCTACCGCTCGAACGCGCGGATCATCGAGGAGACCTCGTCGGGCGAGATCCTGACCTCGTCGCTCGAGCGGCTGCCATCGATGGCGTATGGACGCATCGAGGTCTTCGACCGGCATGGCGGGCGGGCGTGGACGAATCCTCTGTGGGGGCAGTGAGCGGCAGCGGCCGCTACCAGACCTTCGCCGCCGCGCGATCGACCCGACTCCAGGTTGCCGCAAGGCGCTTCCGTGCCTTGCGGCGCCTGGTCCGCTCGGCCTCGACGATGCGGCCCGCTGCGACCTGCATCTCGCCCGTCGCCAGCTCGCGAATCCGTATCTCTGCGACGTGGGCGTCCTGGTGAACGCCGATCAGATCCTGGAGGCCCTTGATCGCCTTCGCAAGACGAGCGAGCGGGCGCCCGAGCTCAAGCGCGCCCAGCTCGGCTGCGTACCGAGCGTGCTTCGCCTTGATTCGGACGGCGTGCAACTGCTCGTCGGGCGGCGATGGGCCAAGCGCCTCGTAGGCTGAGCGCAGGCGAGCCATCTCCTTCTCGGCGATCCGGCCGAGGACGGCCCCGGCGTCCTCGTCGATCAACGTCAGCCCGAGCAGATCGACGCGGAAGTGCACGATCAGGTTGCGGTAGCGAGCGCTGCTCACTGCGTCAACGAGCGCGACTCGCAACCGCTCGCGCTCTGCCTCGAGCGCGGCGATGATCGCCTCGGCACCCTCGCTGTCGTCGTCGAGGTCACCCGCAAGGTCGCGCACATGCTCGATCAGCACGTCGTGGTCGCGAACAGGCCCACTTACGTCGCCAAGCCAGCGCAGCTCGCCATCGAGACCGGCGAGACGCCCCCCGAGCAGGCGACGTGAGGCGCGAAGCAGAGACCGGCAGCGCCGGACGGCAACGCGGAATCGGTGGAGATCCTCCGGGTCATCCCCACTCCGGACGCCCGCCTCGACCGCAACCATCTCGTCGAGCTGTTGCTGGAGCATCGCCCGGATCGACTCAGCGGCTGCGGACGTCTCGATCACTCCTCGAATCGTAGTTCGTGGGGGCCCGGTTCCCCAGAGCCGGGCCCCCACGACTGAAGCTGGGGTCAGACCCCGGCCGGCTGCTTCGCGTCGAACACGGTTGCGAGTGACGCCTCGCTGCCGTCACGCGGGGTCAACGGTGCGAGCTTCCAGCGGCGCTCGATCGTCGTCAGGACTCCGAGCGTGTCGTGCTCGACGTGATCGACGACGAAGTCGCTCTTGAGCGCCGGGCTGACGACGAGGGCCGGGATCCGCGTTCCGGGGCCCCAGATGTCGTGCGGGCCGGGAACGCCGCCCTTCGTTCCGGGAGGCGCCACGTGATCCCACTGGCCGCCGAACTCGTCGTACGTGACGACGACCATCGTGTCCTTCGCGCACGCGCTGCCCTCGATCGCCTTGAGCGTCGACACGAGCGCGCTCGAGCCGTTGCTCTCCGACGCGTAGCCGGGGTGCTCGTTCTCCTCACCGATCGGCTTCACGAAGCTGACCGACTTCAGGTTGCACTGCTTCCGCGAGGTCTTGACTGCGTACGTGAACGACGCCTGGTCCTTCAGGTGATCCTTGCGGGCCTGCGTCCCCGGGGCGAAGTTCGCGTAGTAGTTGAACGCCTGATGATGGAACTGGAAGTCGGCGTCCGGGCAGTTCGGATAGACCGCCGTCGAGAGGTGGCCGGGATCCGAGCACGTCGTGCCTGAGCCGTTCGTCCAGCCCGGCGCTCCGACGTCGCCGTTCGCGTTCGACCAGCCACCCGAGTACCACGCCCAGTCGACGCCCGCGGCAGAGAGCCGGTCGCCGATCGTTGCGTTCGTGAGCGGCGGGATCCGCCGCGTGACCGCCGTTCCGGGCGAGTAGGGCTGGTAGAACGGCTGCGTGGTGTTGACCGCGTAGTCACCGCAGACGGTGCCGGTGAGCGTCGGGCTGCGACCGGGGCCGGGGTTGCAGGACGCAGTGAGCTGCTGGTCCTTCACGTTCCCGCCGAGCGGCGAGGCGTAGAGCGGGTAGTTGTTCGGCATCCCGTTGCCGTCGACGACCGAGTGAAGGTCGTCGACGCCGCCGTCGTTGATCGCACCGACCCACGTCGGGGCCGTGCCGGCGACGAGGAGCTGGTGGTTGAGGAACGACCCGCCGAACGCGCCCTGGAAGAAGTTGTCGAGGATCGCGTACTTCGGGTGCCCGGTCTCGTGCAGGTACTCGTAGATCGGAAGCTGGGTGGTGTCGTACGTGCCCATCGCGAGCCCGGTGGCGTCGCTGCCCTGGACGTAGCGATCCATCTTGCCGTTGTCGATCTGGAACTGCTCCTGGTAGTAGCGGTGCACGATGTCGCGGGTGCAGCCACCGGGTGCGCCCGAGCCGTTCAGAAGGCCGTTCGTCGCGAACACGCCCGGGTTCGGGCAGGTCGCCGCAGCAGCGCCGAGGAACGAGTCGATTGAGAAGTGGGTGTTCGTGAAGTGGCTCGTGAACGACGTCGCGGTCGTCGTATCCGTGCAGGTGGTGGCAAGCGGCGACGGTGCCGTGAGGTTCACGTCCTGCTGCATCAGGCACGAGAACGGCTTGCCGTTCTGGTTGACCTGCGCGGATGCGTTCGCCGCGTTTCCGAGGCCGTTCACGCCTTCCCAGCCGCCGTAGAGGTTGTCGAAGCTGTGGTTCTCCTCGTAGATCACGACGATGTGATTGACCTTGGCCAGCGCCTCAAGGCCGGGATCAGGCTTCTTCGCGATCCCGGCGGCCGCCACAACAAGGGCGACAGCGCTGGCAGCAAGGACGGCGAACAGGAACGTGCGACGCAACATCGGACCTCCGTTGATCGTTTCCGTTGGAGCCGTCACCCTTCCACCCACGGAGCGGCGCGTGGGTCACGTCTCGGTGACGTTCCGATAACGATCTGGTGACGAGAGGCGGGCGACGCGGTCAGACGTGACAGAGTCGTGACGCTCGGGGAACGTCCTGGGGTCAAGCCCTATCGGTGCGCCGCGATCGCCCCGATGATGCCCGCGATGAGCACGTTCGCAGTGGTAGCGCATGCACAGACCCCGACCAACACCAGGCTCGGGGCCGTACTCAGGCCTGCGCAAGCGGTGTCCCGTCTCCGTTCCGGCGACATCGCACTCGGCCGCCTGGATGTCCTGCCCTCCCTTGACGGGATCGAGCCCGGCCTCTGGGCGCTCGATCTCCTTGCTCAGCGAGGTGTCATCGTCCTGAATACACGTTCGAGTCTCACCATCGCGCACGACAAGCTCGCGACCGCCGGCGCACTCGGGCGCGCCGGACTGCCGCACCCCCGCACCACCCACGTCGCCCCCTGGCGGCCGGAGCCGGAGATTGAGCCGCCGTTCGTGCTCAAGCCCCGTTTCGGCAGCTGGGGGCGCGACGTGATCCGCTGCGACTCGTGGGACGACTACGAGCGTGCCCGCGCGATCACGCGAACCCGTGTGTGGTTCAACGCGGCCGGTGCCGTCGCACAGGAGCTCGTGCCGCCCATGGGCTTCGACCTCCGGCTCGTCGTCGCGTCGGGCCGCATCGTGGGTGCAATCCACCGGTACGCCGCGGCGGGTGAGTGGCGAACGAACGTCGCTTTCGGCGGTCGCCGCGTGCCAACCGTGCCCTCGGCGCGCGCCGCCGAGCTGGCCATACAGGCCGCAGCAGCGGTCGGTGGCGACCTCGTCGGTGTCGACCTGCTCCCCCACGGCGACGACTGGGTCGTCCTCGAGGTGAACGGCGCCGTCGACTTCACGGGTGCCTACTCGTTCGATGACGAGGTCTTCGCCGCCGTCCGAGCCGCACTCGTGCCGAACCCGGTGAGCGTCGGCGCTCCGGGTTCGCCCGTCTACTCGTACGCGTAGAAGCCCCGACCGCTCTTGCGGCCGAGGCGGCCCGCAGCGACGTGCTCGCACAGGAGCGGCGCCGGGGCAAACCGTGCCTCACCGAGTCCCCGCTCGAGCACCTCCATGATCGCGACACAGGTGTCGAGACCGATCAGATCGGCGAGGGCAAGCGGCCCGAGCGGGTGGGCAAAGCCGAGACGCGCCACGGTGTCGATCCCCTCGGCACTCGCAACCCCGTCGGAGAGTGCTCGCACCGCCTCGTTGATGAACGGCATCAGGATCCGGTTCGCGACGAACCCGGCGACGTCACGCGCCTCGACCGGCTCCTTCCCGAGGTCGCGAGCGAGCGCGACGACCGCAGCAGCCGTCGCCTCCGAGGTCGACGGTCCACGGATCACCTCGACGAGCGCAAGCAGCGGGACAGGGTTGAAGAAGTGCAGCCCGATCACGTCGCCCGGCCGCCCGGTCGCAGCGGCGAGAGTCGCGATCGGGATCGAGCTCGTGTTCGACGCGAGCACGGCACCTGCCGGAAGCACCGCATCGGCACGCCGAAACACCTCGGCCTTCGCCTGCTCGTCCTCCACGACAGCCTCGATCAGCAGATCGGCCGGCACGAGATCCTCGACGACGGCGATCCGTGCCAGGGTCGGCGCGGGGTCGGCTCCGCCCTTCTCGGCCAGCTTGCCGAGGCTGCGCTCGATCGCGGCCAGCGCGCGGTCGGTCGCGCCCGGGTACGGGTCGTGGAGCGAGACATCCCTGCCCGAAGCGGCGACGACCTGCGCGATCCCGGCACCCATCTGGCCGGCCCCGACGACGAGGACGTGAGCGAACGCCTGTGTCAACGCTCGGTTCCCTCGCCCGCGATGCTTCGGACGAGGTCGCGGTCGTACGCGTAGGTCAGCAGCCCCGCCGCGGCGGCGAACTCGACGAACCTGACCTCGTCGACCTCGTTCTGGGCAAACGGCTCACCGTCGCTCGACATCCGGAAGTAGCGCACCTCCTTCTCACGCCCGCGGCCGTCGACGTAGAACGTTCGGCCGACCTCCTCGCCGATCGTGCAGGCAAGGCCCGTCTCCTCCTCGACCTCGCGGAGCGCTCCCTCCTCCCACGACTCGCCGTCGTCGAGCTTCCCCTTCGGGAGCGTCCAGTCGTCGTAGTGGGGGCGATGGACAACCAGCACGCACCCGTCGCGCACGACGATCCCACCGGCTGCGGCGACCTCGGCCATCAGACCTCGATCAGAAGCGCGTCGCCCTGGCCACCGCCGGAACAGATCGCGGCGAGCCCGAGTCCGCCACCGCTGCGCTGCAGCTCGTGAACGAGCGTCGCAACGATCCGTCCGCCCGAGGCTCCGATCGGATGGCCGAGTGCAACCGCACCACCGTTGACGTTCACCCGCTCCTCGTCGGCCCCGAGAAGCTCGACGGAGTGGTGTGCGACCGACGAGAACGCCTCGTTGATCTCGATCCGGGCGATGTCGCCGACCTTCTTGCCTGCGCGGCCAAGCGCAACTGCTGCAGCCTTCGCGGGCGCACTCGCCAGGTGGGCGAAGTCGTCGGCGATAGCCCCCTGCGCGACGATGGTCGCAAGCGGCGTGATCCCTCGGCGTCGCGCCCACGAGGCGCTGGCGACGATCACACAGGCCGCGCCGTCGTTCACACCAGGGGCATTCCCAGCCGTCGTGGTGCCCGCCAGGTCGAAGACCGGCTTGAGCGCCGCCAGCTTCTCGAGCGAGGTGTCTCGACGTGGACTCTCGTCGGCATCGATCTCGTCGACCGGGGCGATCTCGTCGCGCAACAGGCCTGCGTCGATCGCGGCGACAGCACGCTCGTGGGAGCGAAACGCCCACGCATCCTGCGCCTCGCGGGTGATGCCGAGCTCGCGGGAGACGTGCGAGGCCTGCTCGACCATGTGGCGGCCGTCGAACGTCGAGGCGAGCCCGTCGTGGGCCATCAGGTCGATCAGCGTCCCGTCGCCGAGTCGATAACCGAAGCGCGCGCGTGAGAGCGCGTACGGGACATTCGACATCGACTCCATCCCGCCGGTCACGATCAGATCGGCGTCACCTGCCCGGATCATGGAGTCGGCGATCTCGATCGCCCGGATCGACGACGCGCAGACCTTGTTGATCGTGTCTGCTGGAACCTCCTTCGGCAGGCCCCCCGCGATGGCCGCCTGCCGTGCCGGCGCCTGGCCGACCCCGGCCTGGAGCACCTGCCCCATGATCACGTACTCCGGTTCCGATGGGTCGATTTCGCTGCGCTCGAGCGCCGCCCGGATCGCCACCGCACCGAGCGTCGTCGCTGGGTAGCCGGCAAGGCTGCCTCCGAACCGCCCGAACGGCGTGCGAAGCGCCGCAACGATCACACTCCGTTCCACACCACGAGCATACGGCACCTCCTTGCGGTTTCCGGGTCGGGTCTTTAGTCTGAGTGGCGATGAACTCCTCCCCGCGCACCTGGTGGTCTTGGCGCACAAGCGGGGCGGGAGCCTGGGTCTGAACGAGACCGCAGTGATTCCCCGTACCGCCCGAAGACCCGACGAGGGTCTTTTTTGATGCCCGAAACGACACCCAACACCGTGCTCGACACCGATCTCCTCACCCCGCTCGGGGCGTACCTCCGCTTGCGCGCGCCCGGACGTGCGAGCTTCCTGCTCGAGTCGGTCGACCAGGGACGGCTCGGCCGGTACTCGCTGGTCGGCGGCGGGACACGCCTCGTCGATGCCGCCGAGGCCGAGCGCTGCGGCGAGCCCGTCGTCGGGCACATCGGATACGACTGGATCACCGAGCTGGAGCCGACCGTGCCGCTTCCGGACGCCGGATCGGGCCTCCCGGTGAGTCGCTTCGTGGTCGCAGACCAGCTCCTTCGCTTTGACCATGTTCAGGGTGTGTCCGAGGTGCTCCGCGGTGACCCCGAGGAGATCGCTGCTCTGCTCGCAGCGCCGCTCGACGCGCCGTCTGCCGACTCCGGGCACTCGTCGGGCCCGCTTGTGCGCTTCCCCGACCAGGCAACCCACGAGGCAGGCGTTCTGCGTTGCAAGGAGTACATCCGGGCCGGGGACGCGTTCCAGATCGTGCTCTCGCAGCGTGCGGAGCGCCCGACCTCGGCGACGCCGCTGGCCATCTACCGCGCGCTTCGCCGCATCAACCCCTCTCCGTACCTCTTCCTGCTCGAGCTCGACGACTACGCGCTGATCGGCTCCTCGCCCGAGACGCACGTCAAGCTCGAAGGCACGCGCGCAAGCCTCAACCCGATCGCAGGCACGATCGCCGCGGGCGAAGGCGACGCCGAGCACCTGCTCTCATCCGAGAAGGACCGGGCCGAGCACGTGATGCTCGTTGACCTCGGCCGCAACGACCTCTCCCGCGTCTGCAAGCCTGGCACAGTGAAAGTCGAACGATTCCTCGAGGTCGAGCGCTTCTCGCACGTCACGCACCTCGTCTCCGAGGTCGCCGGCGAGATCAAGGACGGCATCGACGGATGGGACCTGCTTCGTGCAACGTTCCCGGCCGGCACCGTCTCGGGTGCACCGAAGATCCGAGCGATGCAGATCATCTCGGAGCTCGAGGGCTACCGGCGCGGCTTCTACGCCGGGGTCGTCGGCTACTCGATCCCAGGGGTTGGGCTCGACACGTGCATCGCGCTGCGCACGATGTTGCTGCACGACGGGGTCGCTCACCTCCAGGCCGGGGGTGGGCTCGTCGTCGACTCCGACCCGACGGCCGAGCACGAGGAGTGCCTCAACAAGCTCGCGGCGGTCGAGCGTGCAATCGATCTGGCGGAGACACGCTGAGATGGCCCTGCTCCTGATCGACAACTACGACTCGTTCACGTACAACCTGGCCCACCTGTTCGGCGAGCTCGGAACGGAGGTGATCGTGCGGCGAAACGACGAGATCACAGTGGCCGAGGCCGAGGCGCTCTCCCCGTCACACCTCGTGATCTCACCCGGGCCCGGACGGCCCGAGAATGCGGGCGTCTCGGAGGAGATGGTTCGTGCATTCGCCGGACGGGTACCGCTCCTCGGGGTCTGCCTCGGGCACCAGGCGATCGTGTCGGTCTTCGGCGGCACCATCGGCGCTGCCCGAACGCTCGTCCACGGGAAGGCAACAAACGTCCACCATGATGGGATCGGCCTGTTTACCGGGGTTCCGCAGGACTTCGCGGCCGGGCGGTACCACTCGCTTGCGGCAACCGTCATGCCGGACGTCCTCGCCGTCTCTGCAACGGCGGCCGACGGTGAGGTGATGGCGGTTCGCCATCGCAAGCTCGCCGTCGACGGCGTGCAGTTCCATCCCGAGTCGGTGCTCACCCCTGACGGCAGCACCCTCGCAGAGAACTTCCTGGAGGGCCGATGATCATCCAGTCTGCGCTTGCCCGCCTGCTCGACGGCCACGACCTGCCGCTGGAGGACGCACGCGACGTGATGAACTCGATCATGTCAGGTGAGGCGACACCGGCCCAGATCGGCGGCTTCCTGGTCGCCCTGCGACTCAAGGGAGAGACCGCTGACGAGATCGCCGGGTGTGCCGAGGCGATGCGAGCACACGTGCTCCGGATTCATCCCCGCCGGGACGACCTTGTCGACACCGCCGGGACAGGCGGAGACGGCGCCAACACCTACAACATCTCTACCGCAGCGGCGCTCGTCGCGGCTGCCGCCGGCGCGGGCGTCGCGAAGCACGGAAACCGGGCCGCCTCGTCTGCCACAGGCGCAGCGGACGTCCTCGAGGCGCTCGGGTTCGACATGGCGATGACACCGGAGCGGATCGAGCAGTCCGTCGACGAGCTCGGCTTCGGGTTCCTGTTCGCGCAGGCGCACCATCCGGCGATGAAGCACGCAGGCCCGGTGCGACGCGAGCTCGCCGCCCGCACCGTCTTCAACGTCCTCGGCCCCCTGACGAACCCCGCCGGTGCGCGTGCCCAGGTCGTCGGCGTCTACGACCCTGCGATCGCTCGTACGATCGCCGACGCTCTCGTGCGTCTCGACGCGCGGCGCGCGTACGTGGTTCACGGCGCAGGCGGGATCGACGAGCTCTCCCCTGCCGGACCGAACCTGGTCTGCGAGGTGAACGGCGGGACGGTACGCGAGTACCAGCTCGACCCCGCCGATCTCGGGATCCCCCGTTGCGACCCGGGTGAGCTCCGCGGCGGGGATGCAGCAACGAACGCGCAGGCTCTCCGTGACGTGCTCGCCGGGGCGCCGGGCGGCCACCGCTCGGCTGTCCTGCTGAACGCCGCGGGCGCCATCGCCGCGGCAGGACACGCCGCCGACCTCCGCGAAGGGCTCGAGCTTGCACGCACGGCAGTCGACTCGGGCGAGGCCGCGGCGCGGCTCGATCGACTCGTCGCGTTCTCCCGCGAAGGTGCGGCATGAGGTTCGCTGACTCCCTCGCTGCTCCAGGATTCGGCGCGATCGCCGAGTTCAAGCGCCGCTCACCGTCTGCCGGTGATATCCGGCCCGACGGTGACGTCGTCGCGATCGCCCGCGCCTACGCGAGCGCGGGCGCCCGGGCGATGTCGGTGCTCGTCGACGCGCGGTTCGGAGGCACCTGGGACGACCTGCGGGCGGCGCGAGCGGCGACAACGATCCCGCTGCTCGCCAAGGGCTTCTTCACCACTGCGGAGGATCTCCGAACAGCACGCGAGGCGGGCGCGGATGCGGTGCTTCTGCTGCTGCGCGACCTCGATGACGCGACGTGCGCACGCCTGCTGCGCGCGGCCAGCGACCTCGGCCTCGACACGCTCGTCGAGGCACACGACGCCGAGGAGCTGGCACGCGCAACCGCACTCGACGCGCCCGTGATCGGTGTGAACGCCCGTGACCTCTCGACCTTCACGCTCGACCGCCAGACGCAGCTGTCACTCCTTGCAAAGGCACCGCGCGATCGCACGGTGATCGCCGAGTCCGCGATCGTCTCGCGCGCCCAGGGAGCGGCCGCCGAGCTCGCAGGCGCCAAGGCGATGCTCGTCGGTTCGACGCTGATGCGCGCGGCCGACCCGGGTGCGAAGCTCACGGAGCTGCTCTCCCGCCCGCTCGTCAAGGTCTGCGGGCTGACGCGCCAGGAGGACGTCAACGCGGCCGTCGAGGCCGGCGCCGATCTCCTCGGGTTCATCCTCGCGCAGGAGAGCCCTCGGCGCACCGACACGCTCCTCGAGGCGCCTGACACCGTGCTCCGTGTCGCGGTCTTCGTCGGCGACGAGCACGCGACCGACGCTGACCTCGTGCAGTTCTACGCACGTGAGGACGGCCATCGGGCGCGCGACGGGCAGCTTCGCCGCGGCGGCGTCCAGGTCGGCACGGTGGTCGACCTCCCCTGGGAGAGCGACGATCCGAGCCACCTCGACCGCGCTCGCGCAACTCCGGGGCGTGTCATGTTGGCTGGCGGCCTCGGCCCCGCCAACGTCCGCACCGCAATCGATGCCGTCTCACCCTGGGCCGTCGACTCGGCCCGTTCGACCGAGGTTTCTCCCGGAATCAAAGACCACGAGGCGATTCGCGCCTGGATCGGAGCTGCCAGATGACGACGACCTTCGGCGCCTACGGGGGCCGCTATGTACCCGAGACACTGATTCCGGCGCTTGACGAGCTCACCGCGGGCTGGCTCGCAGCGCGTGAGGACGAGTCGTTCCGGCGTGAGCTCCGCGAGCTCCTGACGAACTACGCCGGGCGCCCGACCCCGCTCACGCGCGCCGAGCGCTTCGCCCCCGACAAGCGGATCTACCTCAAGCGCGAGGACCTGCTGCACACGGGTGCGCACAAGCTCAACAACGCTCTCGGCCAGGCGGTGCTTGCGCGACGGCTCGGCAAGCACCGGATCGTCGCCGAGACAGGCGCCGGACAGCACGGTGTCGCTACTGCGACGGTCTGCGCCCGCTTCGGACTCGAGTGCGTCGTCTACATGGGCTCCGAGGACATGCGCCGCCAGAAGCCGAACGTCGAGCGCATGCACCTCCTGGGTGCCGAAGTGCGGCCCGTGGAGTTCGGCACGAAGACCCTCAAGGAGGCAACGAGCGAGGCGATCCGTGACTGGATCACGAACGTCGAGACGACGCACTATCTGATCGGCTCGTGCGTCGGCCCCGCCCCGTACCCGGAGATCGTCCGTGACCTGCAGCGCGTGATCGGTGACGAGGCGCGGGAGCAGATCCTGGCGCGCGAGGGCCGTCTGCCTGAGGCCGTGGTCGCATGTGTCGGCGGTGGCTCAAACGCGATTGGCGCGTTCTACGCGTTCATCGACGATCCCGACGTCAGGCTGATCGGCGTCGAGGCGGCGGGAGCCGCAAGCCTCGGGTCGGGTCGGCCAGCGGTGCTCCACGGAGCTCGCAGCTCGGTTCTCGTCGACGACGACGGTCAGATCGCCGACGCCCACTCGATCTCGGCCGGGCTCGACTATCCCGGCGTCGGGCCAGAGCACGCAGCACTTCGCGACTCGGGCCGCGCGGTGTACCTCCCCTGCACCGACGAGGAGGCGCTGGACGCGCTCCACCGCCTCACGGAGACAGAAGGGATCATCCCGGCACTCGAGAGCTCACACGCCCTCGCGCGGGCACTCGATCTCGACGCCGATCTGATCGTCGTGTGTCTCTCCGGCCGTGGCGACAAGGATCTCGCGGAAGTGCTGGCACACCAATGACAAAGCTCGTGATCTATCTCGTCTGCGAGCCGGAGACCCCCGGGCTCGCGCAGGCTGCGGTCGAGGGCGGCGCCGACATCATCGAGCTCGGCATTCCGTTCTCGGATCCACTGGCCGAAGGGCCGACGATCCGGCTTGCCTCAGAGCGGGCGCTCTCGCGCGGCATGCGGACGAAACAGTGCCTCGAGTGCATCGCCGAGACGCGTGCACGCGTGGATGTCCCGCTCATCCCGATGACCTATGCGGCGATCCTCGAGGCCTACGGCTACGAACGGTTCGTCACCGACTCGCGGGCCGCAGGCGCGACGAGCTCGATCGTCGTCGACCTGCCCGTCGAGGATCATCCGGAGGTGCGGAGGATCCAGCTTGTCGCACCGACGTCGACCGACGAGCGGATCTCTATCTGCGCTGCGGCGAGCGACGGGTGGCTCTACCTCGTCTCGGTCACCGGGACGACCGGAACGCGCGAGACCGTCTCCCCCGCGCTCGCCGGGCTCGTCGACCGAGTCCGTGCGCAGACGGACATGCCGCTCTACGCGGGCTTTGGCATCTCGACGCCCGAGCACGCGGCGAGCGTGGCCGGCCTGGCCGACGGCGTCGTCGTCGGCTCCCGGGCCGTCCAGGTGGCCGAAGAGGGCCCCGCCGCCCTGCGCGACTACGTCCGGAGCCTCCGCGAGGCGATCGACCGGGAGTGACCAGCGTCGTTGTCGTCGGTGCGGGAGTCTTCGGCGTCTCGATCGGCCGGGAGCTCTCACGCCGCGACTTCGACGTGACCGTCGTCGAGCAGTACTCACCGGGCAACGTTCGCTCCGGGTCGGGCGGCGACACGCGTCTGCACCGCTCCTCGCACGGTGACGTCGAGTGGTACACGCTGCTCTCCCGGCGGTCGCTTGCCCTGTGGCACGAGCTGAAAGAGGAGACCGGGCTTCGTCTCTTCGAGCCTGTCGGGGTTGCGTGGTTCGACAGCGGCGACGGTGACTTCTCGACGCGGAGCGAGGCGACGCTGCGTCGCCTCGGGATTCCCTGTGAGCGGCTGACGCCCGAGGAGGCGCGTCGGCTCTACCCGTCACTCGGTGGTGACGACCTGCGCTCGGTGCTCTTCGAACCCGACGCAGGCGTGCTCTATGCGCGAAACGCGACGCGCGCGCTCGCCCAGTCGGTTCGGGTGATCCATGGCCGTCCCACGCCCGAGCATCCTCCAGCCGCGGACGTCGTTATCTGGGCGTGTGGCGCCTGGCTGCCGAAGCTCTTCCCCGCTCTCGTCGAGCAGCGCATCTCGCGTCGGGACGTCTTCTTCTTCGGCGTGGACGGAGGCTGGAGCGGAACCCCGGGCTTCTGCGACTACGACGGGCCGTACTACGGCCATGGCGAGCTCGGTGGCTTCGGGATGAAGGTGGCCCCGGATGGTGCGGGCGCAGAGGTCGACCCGGACGACCTGGACCGGATCCCCGATCCGGCCAAGGAGCAACTGGCCCGCGAGTACGCGGCGCGGCGATTCCCGTCGCTCGCGGATGCCCCGGTGATCGGAGCTCGCGTCTGTCAGTACGACCTGACTCTAGACACGCACTTCCTCGTCGCCCCTCACCCGGCTGTTCCCGGTTGGTGGCTCGTCGGCGGCGGCTCAGGTCACGGGTTCAAGCACGGCCCGCGCACAGGCCACGCCGGGCTTCGCACCGCTACCGCCGAGTAGACCGTCGACCCTGGGTGCACGGCTGCTGCTCCGACAGGCGTTACCGTCTGCGGCAACCGTCAAGGCGGCAGCGACAAGCACCTGCTCGCGTGCCCGAACGTTCGTTGACTCGAGCCACGCGCGGTCATCCTCCATACGTGCCCATCGCACATGCCGCGTTCATCATCGCCACCCGCTGATGCTCCTCGTTTCAGGTGCCCTGCGTAGAGCCTCCCCCGGCCATATCACTTGCGCCCGAATGTCCAGCCGCTCGTCGTCGCTAAGCGCGGACTCTCGAAGCACCACTTGAGCGGCGTAGTACCTACGGGCGAGTGCCTTAGTCATAGTCATGGCAGACGCCCCTCGAACGCCCGTCCCGCCCCGACCGCACCGATCAGTAGAACCGCTGCGGCTGCCGCAAACCATGAGCTCATCTCGCGCGGCTTCGTCACCCTGCCAAGGCTCGAGCCGAGCGTGCGGTAGATGTTGACGACCGTCGAGGCGCTGTCGGCCGTGTATGCGTTTCCACCCGTGGCACGAGCGACCGCAGCCATCGTGAGCGGGTCGGGCGGCACCGGCACCGTCGTCGTCAACGTTCCGAAGCCGAAGACCACCTTGCCGTGCGGCGTCCCGAGTGACACGGGGTACACCCTGATCCCGGCGGCCTTTGCCTCACGTGCTCCGGCGAGCGGCGGAATGGTGCCATGGTTCTGCTTGCCGTCGGAGAGCAGGACGATCGCTGCGGGAAGGTCGGTTCCCGGCCGACGGACATAGCCGCTCGAGCGCACCGAGCGAACTGCCATCTGCACCGCGACGTGCAGCCCGTCGCCGATCGCGGTCGCCGCCTGCGGATCGAGGTAGCCGAGGGCAGCCCGCAGCGCTTCGCGATCGGTGGTCGGGTCGGAGAGCACCTCGGTCTCCGAGCTGAACTCGACGAGCCCTACCTGAAACTGCGGCGGGACGCGGTCGAGGAACGTCCGCATCGCCGCCACGGCTGCCGCGAGACGGGTCGGCCGAACGTCGTTTGCACGCATCGAGCCGGAGACGTCGACGAGCAGGACGACGGTCGCATGTTCGTCGGGCGCGGAGAAGTGGGCGCTTGGACGCGCCACTGCACCGGCGGCGAACGTCAACGAGAGCAGAAGGAGGGTCACGGGAATCCAGCGCCGAACCGAGCGCCGCTCCTGCACGACACCTGCCAGAAGGTCGAGGTTGGTGAATGCCACGGGGTACCGCGACCGCCCCCGGTCCGCGATCAGCGCGACCGCCAGCACCACCGGCACGACGAGGAGGAGCAACAGGAGCCATGGCGACTGGAACGTCATTCGCTCGCACACCTCACGCCGAGCTGAACTGCCGCTCCTGTCCCAGGAGGGAGGCTCCGACTGGTGCGCACCGTCGCCGTCACATGTCCGGCACGGGTCGTCCTCGTGACGGTGATCAGACCGGCAAGACCGAGCTTCGGCGGTCGCTTCGTCGCAAAGACGGTTGCGTTCCAGCTATCGACGAGGTGCGCGCCGTGGAGACATGCCAGCGAGTGCTTCCGCGCGGTCCCCGGGTGCACGGCGAAGGTGACCTGCATCGCGTCGAGCGGCGGGCCGATAGGGGTCACTCGCGCAGCGGTCGTGACCGGCGTGGAGTTCGGCGCTGGAATGCATCCGATCAGCGGCTGGAAGGCGCCGCTCCGGTGAACGCCGGTCACCGCGCGAAAGAACGCGAACCTCCCTGTCGTACGACCGAATGCGACCGGGCTTCCGAGGATCCCGTCAAACGTCGCGTGAACATCCTGGGAGGTCGCAAGCGCATCGAGCCCGCCAACAACGCCGCGGCGCCCTGGGCAGTCGAGCAGGAAGGTGACCTCGCCGTCGGCCGGGACGAACACCCATGGCCCCGGCACCGCGATGCACTGCGGGATCCTGTCGCACTCGTGTCCGGTGACGGCACCGCCGGCGGAGGCGGCTGCTCCGGCGAGCAGCGCCACGAACGCCACGGCGGCGAGTTGGCGCACGCTCACACGATCCTCCGGAACCAGACGCCGGAGGCCAGCACGCCCCCGAGCATGAAGACGAGAGCCGCCCCCGTCACGCGATCGGTGATCTCGTGTGCCTTGCGGGTGTGCACGAGCTTCGACCCGAGGTCCTTGTACACCTTCGACAGCTCCGCGGCCGTTGCGGCGCTGAAGAACGTCCCGCCGCTCGTCGCGGCGATCGTCTTGAGCGCCGACGGATCGACAGGAACCTGGATCCGCTGGAAGGTGCCTCCGGCAAGCGGCTGCTCGACAACACCCGAGAGCGTCCCGAGCGACACCGTCGAGATCGGCACGCCCGCCTTCCGGGCCTGCTTCGCCGCCACGTCCGACTTGAGCTTGCCGGCGTTCTGGATGCCGTCGGAGAGGAGCAGGATCGCGGCGGGCGGGTGCGGTGCCCCGGGCCGCCCGGGGCCGACGGCTGTCTTTGCGACCTTCAGCGCGAGCGCGATCGCATCGCCGAGCGCGGTGCCCCGCGGCTCGGTCTTCGTCGGCAGGACGGTGACGAGGCCGGCATGGTCGTACGTCGGAGGCATTCGAACGGCAGGCAGCTGCGAGAAGGTCACGAGGGCAACGCGGTAGCTCGACGGCAACGCGTCGGCAAACTGGGAGATCGCGAGATCCGCCGCGAACAGGCGGGACGGCTTCACGTCGCTCGCGGCCATCGAGCCGGAGATGTCGAGGGCGAGCACGACCGTCGCGCCCTCCTTCACCGACTGGAGCTTCATCTGTGGCCGGGCGAAGCCTGTGAGAAGCAATGCGAGGCCGATCAGGAAGCATGCAGCAGGGACGTAGCGGCGTCTCCCGGGCTGCGACTCCATCATGTTCGGCATCAGGTGCGGCGACGTCCAGGCCGTGGCGCGTTGTGTCCGGCGCTGCTCGTAGACGACCATGCCCCACGCGGCGAGCGGGAGCAGGAGGAGAGAGAAGAGGTACTGGGGCGCTGCGAAGCTCACGAGTTGCTCCGGCGCAGAAACGCAGCGAGCGGTCGCAGCCAGTCGCCCTCTGTCGAGAGCGCAACGTGGCGCACACCCGCCGAGCCGAGCATCCGTACGAGCGCCTCACGCTCCTCGCGTGCGGCCTCGGCGAAGCGTTGGCGCAGGCCGGCATCGCTCGTATCCACGCGCAGCTCCCGCCCTGTCTCGGGGTCGGCGAGCCGGAGCTCCCCGACGTCGGAGAGCGTCTGTTCCCGCGGGTCGCGGATCTCGACTGCGATCGTCGGGTGTCGGCCGGCGACGCGCAGCAATGGCCCACGCCAGTCGGCTGCGCCACGAAAGTCGGAGACGATCACGACGAGCGACCGTTGCACCGCAAGCCCATCGATCAGGGCGAGCGCCGGCCCGAGTTTACCCGTGCCAGCGGGCTCGCTCCGGAGGGCTCCGAGCGCGCCGAGGAGGCCACGCCGACCCTGCCGCGGACGGAGCCACTCGGGGTCGTCGGGGCCGAAGGCGACGAGACCAAGCCGGTTCCCACGGCGACTCGCCGCGTAGCCGACGGCGAGAGCGACGCCCTCGGCGACGTCTGCCTTCCGGCGATCGGCGGTTCCGAAGGCCATCGACGCCGAGGCGTCGTAGACGATCCAGGTGACGAGCACGCGTTCGGCGAGCTCCACGCGGACGTGCGGCTGGCCCGTGCGGGCAGTGACGTTCCAGTCGATCCGGCGGACGTCGTCCCCGAACTCGTACGGTCGGATCTGGTGCAGCTCGCTTCCGACACCGCTGAAGGCAGACTTGTAGTCACCTGCGAGCAGCCCGTCGACCCGGCGTCCGATCGCGAGCTCGAGCGCCTCGAGACTGTCGGTGGTGACAATCCCCGGCCCAGGGCGCGTGGCGCTGCGGTCGCGCCCGGCGGCGGCGACCAGCCCCTTCACGCCGACGCGGGAGCGGTGCGTCCGAGGTCGATCTTCGGCGGTTCGATCGCTGCGAGCACCGCGTCGAGCACCTGGTCAGCGGTCACTTCCTCTGCGAGTGCCTGGTACGACAGCACGATGCGATGCCGGAAAGCGTCCCGGATCAGCGCGGCGACGTCCTCGGGCAGGACGTAGTCACGGCGGCGCAGGAGGGCGAGCGCGCGGGCTCCTGCCACAACGCTGATCGGCCCGCGCGGGCTTGCTCCGTAGGAGATGTACGGGGCGATCGCGCCAAGCCCCTTCTCGAGCGGCTTGCGGGTTGCCGTCGCAACATCCACGACCCAGCTGACGAGCGCCGGATCGACGTAGACCTCCTTGACCTTGGCCTGCAGCACGCGCAGCTCGTCGAGCGTGAGGATGCTGCTCAGCTCCGGGGTCGGCTTGAGCGAGCGGACGACGACGGTGAGCTCCTCGTCGTGTGACGGATAGTCGACGATAACCTTGAGCATGAACCGGTCGACCTGCGCCTCGGGCAAAGGGTAGGTGCCCTCGGACTCGATCGGGTTCTGGGTCGCAAGGACGAGGAAGGGGTCGGGTACAGCGATTGACTCGTGACCGATCGTCACCTGCCGCTCCTGCATCACCTCGAGGAGCGCTGACTGCACCTTCGCCGGTGCGCGGTTGATCTCGTCGGCGAGCAGGAAGTTGCAGAAGACCGGCCCGACCTCCGTTTCGAACGACGCCTTGTCCGGGCGAAAGATCCGTGTGCCGATCAGGTCGCTCGGGACGAGGTCCGGCGTGAACTGGATGCGCTTGAAGCTGCCGCCGAGGACGGATGCGGTGGACTTGATCGTGAGCGTCTTCGCAAGACCCGGAACGCCTTCGATCAGTAGATGACCGCCAGCGAGCAGACATACGAGGACGCGCTCAAGCATGAGCTCCTGGCCCGCAATGATCCGCTTGACCTCGAAGAGAGCCTCCTCGAGCCTCCCAAGGAGCTCGTGGTCGGGTGGCACGGTGCGTTCATCTGCCATTGGTGACCTCCTCGTTGCTCGATCGAAACAGCTGATCACGCGAACCTGTGAGTCGCATGAGAAAATAGGCATCCGCGAAGGAGCTCCGGGACTCCGTAAAGGTAGCGACTCGCCGCGCCCGTCGTTCGCTCGTATCCAGGCGCGCGGAACCCCCGGCAGAGTGCTTGCGCCGCCCTCAAAGCACGGTTAGACTGCGCAGGCATCTATGCGGCATACGCTGAATCAGATGACTGCTCCGGTGCGTCTCCGGGGCCGCATTGGCTTCTGTTGTGTCGTGATCGGCTCGATCGCGGCGCTGTGCCTGCTCTGGCCGCCCTTCGGGCACGCAGCGTCGACCGGACGAGCGATCGACCACTTCACCGTGACTCCGGGCAAGACGGGCACGAGAAAGGTCGGCAACTCCTTCACCGTCATGATCGTGGCAGTGGACGCGCGTGGCGTTCGCGTCAGCCACTTCAACGGCCCGGACGGAACATGGAGTGACGCACTCGGGCAGATCAGTACGCCGAGTCCGGCACCGTTCGAGAACGGGATCAGCGTCACAACTGTCCATTTTGCAAGCCCTGTCCATCAGGACACCATCCGGTTCACGTCTGGGAGCCTGTCTGGTGTCTCGCACGGGTTCGATGTGATGGGTCCGCTTGACACTGTCTTGGTCAAGGTCGCCGGCCCCGTGCACCCAGGTGTGCCGTTCATCGTGCGCGCCAGCGCGCGCGATTCGGCTGGAAACATCCTCCCGAACTTCGTCGACGCGAGCCCAACGTGGACGGTGAGCGGCGGAACAATAACGCCGCTTGCGCCGGTTGCGTTCACGCGTGGTTGGAGCATGACCACGAAGGCGGTCATCCCCTCAGCCATCACCGGCATCCGCATCACAGTGACAACTCACGGGCAGAGCTACAGCAGCGGCCCGTTCTCCGTCGCTACATAACTCCTCCGACGGAGCGCCGCGCCGCTTCGCGCTGCCGACGTCGTTCAGCCGATAGCGACCATCCGGTCGATCGCTCCGCGCGCACGCGCCGCGATCTCCGGGTCAACGGTGACGACGCTGTGGCCGTCTCGCAGCGAGTTCCGCACCTTCTCCAGCGTGATCATCTTCATGAAGCGGCAGACCGCCCCTTCGCTGACCGGCTCGAAGCGCTTGCCGGGAGCCTCTCGTTGGAGCCGGTGAATGATCCCGGTCTCGGTCGCGACCAGGAACCGGCTCTTGGTCGACCGCTTCGCGAAGTCGACCATGCCCTCGGTTGACAGGATGTGGGTGCGGCTGTTGCCAAACGCCATCGCCTGGCTCGCGCAGCCGCACTCCGGATGCACGAGCAGCTCGGCGTCGGGTGCCTCCGCCTGCCAGCGCTCGATGTCACGCGGGCGGATACCGGCGTGTACGTGGCATTCACCGAGCCAGATCTTGAGACGGCGGCCCGTGACCCGCTCGAGCCAGAGGCCGAGGTACATGTCGGGGAGGAACAGGATCTCACGGTCGGTCGGGATCGCCTCGATCACCGCCTTCGCGTTGCCGGAGGTGCAGCAGTAGTCGGTCTCGGCCTTGACATCGGCGGTGGTGTTGACGTAGGAGACCACGACTGCACCTGGGTTCTCGGCCTTCCAGGCGCGGAGCTGGTCGGCGGTGATCGATGAGGCAAGCGAGCAACCCGCGTCGGGGTCGGGGATGAGGACGGTCTTCTCGGGAGAGAGGATCGCGGCGGTCTCGGCCATGAAGTGAACGCCGCAGAAGACGATCGTCGAGGCGTCCGTCGCTGCACCGATCCGGGCAAGCCCGAGAGAGTCCCCGACGTAGTCGGCAACATCCTGCACCTCGGGCACCTGGTAGTTGTGGGCGATCACCACGGCATCGCGCTCGCGTGCAAGCGCACGGATCTCGTCGTGCAGCGATGCGATCTCCGTCGTTGTCATGTGATCTCCAGTGAGACGTCGAGGGAACGGGCCGAGTGGGTGAGCGCTCCGATCGAGATGAAGTCGACTCCGGTCTCGGCGTAGCGCGACACGGTATCGAGCGAGACGCCGCCAGAGGCCTCCAGCTCAGCCCGGCCGGCGACGAGAGCGACCGCGCGCCTCACGCCCTCGGGGCTCATGTTGTCGAGCAGGATCCGGTCGACGCCCGCCTCGAGAGCCGCAGCGACCTCGTCGATCGTCTCGGCCTCCACCTCGACCGGGTCGCCCCCGCCCGCTCGTACCGCGGCGACCGCGGCCGCAATCCCTCCCGCTATCCGCAGGTGGTTCTCCTTGACGAGGACGGCGTCGTTGAGACCGAAGCGATGGTTGACACCTCCGCCGCAGCCAACGGCGTACCGTTCGAGCGCCCGCAGCCCCGGCGTCGTCTTGCGGGTGTCGAGGATCCGGGTCTTCGTGCTGCTCGCGAGATCCACGTACCTCGCGGTGAGAGTTGCGACTCCACAGAGGCGCCCGAGGAGGTTCAGCGCGACGCGCTCGCCCGTCAGGACGGCCCTCGCCGGCCCTTCGATGCGCGCGACCGGTGTTCCGGCGGTGCCAACCCGCGCACCCTCGGGCACAAGCTGCTCGACGCGCACCGCAGCATCGAGCGCCGCGAACACAGCGGCGACGATCGGGACACCGCAGACGACACCGGGCTCCTCGAGGAGGATCTCGGCGCGGCAGCGGGCGTCGCTCGGAACGATCCGGTCGGTCGTGATGTCACCGGCCCCAACGTCCTCGGCGAGCGCCGCAGCGACCACGGGGTCGATGACCGCCGGTGTCAGCTCCACCGTTCGAGCACCGGTTCGGCGTCACGGCGAAGCACGACGTGGCCGGCGAAGGCGTCGTCCTCGGTCGGAAAGTCGGAGCGGAAGTGCGCGCCGCGACTCTCCCGCCGTGCAATCGCGCTCTCGGCGACGAGCCGCGCGAGCAGCACCGGAGCGCGCTTGAGGCGCGTCAGACCCGCGGCGCTCCGAATCACCCCGGCGTCAAGCCAGAGATCGTGGCGGACTGCTGCCGTCACCGGCGGGTCGACGGAGGGCGTCGCCGGCGGCGCCGGTGCGACGTGCGGCGGCTCGGTGAGTGACGCGAGGGCGGCCCGCCGACCGAAGACGAGGCACTCGAGCAGCGAGTTCGAGGCGAGCCTGTTTGCCCCGTGGACGCCCGTGCAGGCGCTCTCGCCCGCGGCGTAGAGCCCAGGAAGCGTCGAGTGGCCGTGCAGGTCGGTAACGATGCCGCCGACGGTGTAGTGGGCCGCAGGCGCAACCGGGATCGGCTCGACCGACGGGTCGTACCCGGCCCGAACCAGGCTCGCCATCAGGCTCGGGAAGCGTCCCCGCTCGATCTGGGTGAGGTCGAGTCGCGCGGGGCCGTGCTCGACGATCGCCCGTGAGACGACGTCGCGGGGCGCGAGCTCGTCGGTGAAGCGGCCGCCGTCGCGGTCGACGAGCAACGCCCCCTCCCCACGCAGCGCCTCGGACAGGAGAAACCCGTCGTCGACGAGCGCGGTCGGATGAAACTGGACGAACTCGAGGTCGGCGAGCGCCGCTCCGACCTTGTACGCGAGCGCGATCCCCTCGCCGAGCGCTCCCGGCGGGTTTGTCGTGCGCTCCCAGAGCGCGGCATAGCCGCCGGTCGCGAGCAGCGTCGCACGAGACTCGACTGCACGGCGGTCGGTGACGACCCCGACGCAGCGACCGCCGTCTTCCCAGAGCGAGACGACCTTCTCGTTCTCGGCGATTGTAATGCGAGGGTTCGCACGGACACGGGCAGCAAGAACGGCAGAGATCGCCTTGCCCGTCTCGGCGCCGCCGGCGTGTACGACCCGGCGATGGGAGTGGCCGCCCTCCTGGCTGAGCCCCTCGTCGAACTCGACTCCGAGATCGACGAGGTCGGCGATGCGCGCGGGTGCCTCGCTCGTGAGGGCTCGAACCGCGCTCTCGCGGCACAGGCCGCGGCCCGCCCGAAGCGTGTCGTCGGCGTGAAATCCCGGCTCGTCGCCCTCACCGAGCGCAGCGGCGACTCCACCCTGGGCATGCCAGCTATTGGACGAGGCGACCGGCGCCTTTGCCAGCAGGAGCACCTGAGCGCCGTCCGCAGCAGCCGTGAGCGCCGCGTAGAGCCCCGCGACACCACCGCCGACGACCGTGATGTCATACCGTCTGCGCTCTGAGCCCAAATCCACCGGCGGTTTTCTCCCCAAAGTCGATAACCTAGGGCGAGTTTACATGGTTACCGACCCTTGGGCGAAAACAGCAGGACCAGTGCACACCGTCGTCGCGGTCGTCCTGCAGGTGCGCGACGAGTGCCTCCAGGCGCTCCTCTGGGAGCGCGCGCTCGAGCCGTACGCGGGGTTCTGGTCGCTCCCGGGCGGCGAGCTGAAGCGCGACGAGACGCTCGAGTCGTCGATCCGTCGGCATCTTGCCGTCAAGGTCGACGTCCGCGAACTGTCGCACCTCGAGCAGCTCGATACACGCAGCGACCCCGGACGCAACCCCCTGCGCTGGGAGCTCGCGACGGCCTACCTCGGCCTCGTCCCGGCGGGCATCGACCCGGCTCTCCCAACCGACACCCGCTGGCATCCAGTCGACGATCTCCCGCCACTCGCGTTCGATCATCAGCCGATCGTGCTCGCCGGCCGTGAGCGCCTCCGCGCGAAGCTGTCATACACCAACCTTGGCTTCGCCCTGGCGCCCGAGGTGTTCACGATCTCCGAGCTGCGTGACCTCTACCGGGCGGCGCTCGGCCACGACGTCTCGGCGACGAACCTCCAGCGCGTCCTCGTTCGCCGACGTCTGCTCGTTCCGACCGGCAGCCGCCGCGAGCCTGGCCCGACCGGAGGACGCCCCGCGGAGATGTTCGGCTTCCGCACGCGCGCGCTCGAGATCACCGATCAGTTCGCAGCGCTCAGGCCACCGGGGAGCTCGGCTACCCCTTGAGGCGGTTGACGAGCTTCCAGGCGCCGGGCAGAGCGCCCGCCGCGAGGTAGAGCTTGATCATGTCGCCGGCCACGAACGGGTAGAGCCCGTAGGTGAGCGTCGTCGACCAGTTGACGTGCAGCGAGTGATGCAGCCAGGTCAGGCCGAAGGCGTAGATCAGCACGTTGCCCGTGAGCATCGCCGAGAGAGACGACGAGAGCTTGCGATCCCAGCCCCGCTCTGCGAGGAGACCCGTCACTGCAGCCGCGACGACGAAGCCCGCGATGTACCCGCCCGTCGCGCCACTGAAGACCTCCCAGCCGTGCTTCTGCTCGGTGTACACGGGCGCACCCGCGATCCCGACCAGCAGGTACAGGAGCAGGCTCAGAGCGCCGCGAACGGACCCGAGCGCCGCGCCGACGAGCACGACGGCGAAGGTCTGCCCGGTGATCGGCACGGGCGTGAAGCCGAGGTGGATCGAGATCTGCGCTGCAAGCGCAACGAGCCCTGCCCCGCCGGCGATGAGCAGGGCATCGGTGAGGATCCCGCTGCGGGGAACGACGGCCAGACGGAGGGTCGCTGCGTGACTCTGCATGCCCGAGACCCTAGCGCGACACGCAGACGGGGGCGCACACCATCCGTCAGCCCTGGTCACTCTCCAACCCCGGCGCTATTCTCTTCTTGACCAATCGGGTGACGGGCGGACGATGAAGGACATCATCGAGATCTTGGAACGATGGACGGGCGAGGGGACGCCGGTCGTCCTTGGCTCGGTCATCGAGCGGATCGGCTCGGCGCCGCGCGATCCGGGTGCGGCGATCGCCGTCTCCGAGTCAGGCGACGTTGCGGGCTCTGTCACCGGTGGCTGCGTTGAGCCGTCGGTGATCCGCGAGGCGAACGAGGTTCTGGCGGGTGCCCCCGGGCGCATCTGCCGGTACGGCCTGAACGACGAGGACGGCTTCGACGTCGGGCTCTCGTGCGGCGGCTCGATCGCTGTCGCGGTGTACGCCCTCGACCCCAGCCTCGTCCCTGTCGTCGCCGACGCGGTCAGAAACGACCGGCCCGTCGCGCTCACCGTCCGCCTCGACGAAGGCCGCTTCGGCGAGCAGAGCCTGATCTCGGGCGACGCTCCGGCGGGCGACGACCCATTCGAGCTCGCAGCACGCTCGCTTCTCGCGATCGGCGAGAGCGGGATCGTCGAGACTGCCGACGGAGAGCTCGTGTTCGTCGAGTCGTACACGCCGCGGCCCGACATGTACATCTTCGGCGCGAGCGATCACGTCTCGGCTCTCGTACCGCTCGGCAAGTTCCTCGGTTACCGCGTCACGGTCTGCGATCCACGCCGCGTCTTCCTGACGCGCGAGCGCTTCCCGGACGCCGACGTCCTCTGCGACGAGTGGCCCGACCAGTTCCTCGAGCACGCTCCCGTCGATGCGCGCACGGCAATCTGCATGATGACCCACGACCTCAAGTTCGACGTTCCAGCGCTCAAGCTTGCGCTCGGCACGGGCGCAGGCTTCATCGGCGCGATCGGGAGCGAGAAGACCCGCAGCGACCGCGCCGAGCGGCTCCGGTCGGAGGGCATCGGCGACGCCGACCTCGCTCGCCTTCGTGCTCCGATCGGCATCCAGATTGGCGCCCGGACGCCCGAAGAGGTCGCGATCACGATCGCTGCGCAGATCATCGAGTCGAACGTCGTCTCTCGCGCGACGCGCGTCGCGGCGATCCGCCGCGCAACCGTTCTCTCCTAGCCGGCGCGCTACGCGACGACGACGGGGTCGCCGACGGCGATGGTGCCGGAGGTGAGGATGTCGGCGTTGAGGCCTGCGTGATGCACGAGCTCGCGCATGATCCCTGGCCGCGTCAGTGACTCGAGGTGTGCACACGGCTCGCACAGCTCGACCCCGACACACTCGACCTCCCCAACGGTGAAGCGCTTGCCGACGAGGTCGTTCAGCCGGATACCTCGTACGACGATCTGACGTCGCAGCTCAACGGCTGTCATTCCAACCGCTTCCGCCTCCTCGGCCTCGATCAACGTGATCGCGCCTCCAGGGCGCTGGCCTGAGGCCCGGTAGTGCCTGTCGCCCTTGAGGCCTGCCCCTGCGACGGCCTCGACAGAGGCGACCGAGGCGAGCGCGTCGGAGGAGCCGATGACGATCTGCTCGACGCTCACGGCGCCAGCGTAGCCCAGCAGTCGTCGGTCAGCTCGTCGATCGAGGCGAGGACGAGGTCGGCATCGGCGACGGCATCGCCTGGGGGAAAGCGCTCGTTCGGAATCGCGATGCACCGCATCCCTGCAGCCTTCGCAGACCGGATGCCGTTGTGTGAGTCCTCGATAGCAACGCAGTCTCCAGCAGCGACACCGAGACGGCGAGCAGCCTCCAGGTACACGTCGGGTGCCGGCTTCCCGCGGGCGACCTCCTCCGATGAGACCGTCGCCGTGAAGAGAGACGTGATGCCGCCCGCTTCGAGAACGGCGTCGATCAGCTCGCGGTTCGATGAGGACGCAAGGCCGATCGTGTGGCGGGACGCGGTACGGGCTACAGCTTCGAGCGCGCCCGGGATGAAGGGTGGGCCGGCCGCGTACCGCGCGAGCATCTCGTCGACGACGATGCGGTTGATCTCCTCTGGACTCTCACTCAGGCCGATCGTGTCGTGCATGTATGCAGACCACTCGACCGAGCTCATGCCCATCATCGCGCGCTGTGCACCTGGATGCCACCGGCCGCCGCGAGTATGGGCGAGCTTCTCTCTCACGTCGTCCCAGACGTGCTCGGAGTCGACGATAATCCCGTCGAGGTCGAAGACGACGGCCGCGATCACTGTGCCGTGTACCTGCGGTCGACGTAGACGAGCGCAGGGCCAGGAGCGCCTTCTTCGAGCGAGTCGATCGCACCGATGAAGAACGTGTGATCACCGGCGTCGACCTCGCTGATCGTCCGTGCAGTGATCCAGCCGAGCGCGCCGTCGATCAGCCGAGGGTCATCGGATCGCACCGGGATGCCCTCCCAGAGAACGAGCGGTGGCACGCTGCGGGCAAAGTGCTGGGCGAGGTGATCCTGGTCGCCCGCGAGGATCGAGACCGTCCAGCTGGACGCCTCGCGTAGAACCTCGATGAGCGAGGCCGAACGCGAGAGCGAGATGCCGATGAGCGGCGGGTCGAGCGAGAGCGAGACGAGCGACGAGACGGTCAGCCCGGCGCGGCGCCCTCCCGCCTCTGCAACAACCACCGAGACTCCGGAAGGCCAGCGCTTAAACAGTGCCCGCTGAGCGAGTCCGGCATCGTCCATTCGGCGAGGCTAGCCGAACCGGCCCGGTTGCCCTCGCCAGGTCAGCGGGATCAGTGAGGGATGCAGATCGGGTCGTGTAGAGCCGACAGCGCGGCGTTACCCGGCGCCTGAGCAGCCCTGTCGTACGGCCCGGGCGCGTTCACGGTGGTACTCACGTCGGGGGCAACGCCAGGCCCGAGGATTGTCATCCGGTACTGCGACCCGGTGCCAGCGGGGTGCGAACCATGGGGGTTGACGCTGTAGCACCAGGATCCGCCCGGCTTGTGGGTCAGAAAGCTGTTCTCGCGCTTCCACCCCGCGCCGTAGGTGGAGTCGAGCGTGTCGACGTAGAGGTTGCGGCCGTAGGTGTCGAGAGGCGCGCCCTGCGCGGTCGATTTGAACCCGAACACGCCACCGCCCTTGTACGTGTACGTCCCCCAGAGGTGATGCCACTGGCCTCCGTAGGCCCAGTCGACGTGCACGGCGAGAGCCGGAATGTCTCCCGTCCAGTGCGACAGATGCACCTCGTTGGCCGACTGCCTCGCGTCGGCCGCTACGCCGTAGTCGGGCAGGAGCCGCGGCCAGGACTGAATCGCCCAGTAGCTGCCGTCCGGGGCCTTGCACGCTGCCATCACGTCGGCGAGCGCGGGCCCGTCGTACTTCGGGCAGGAGAACGTCTTCCAGTAGTTCGCGGCGTCGTCACGCAGGGAGGCGAGCTTCTTGAATGCCGCGGCGATCTTTGGTGCGAGCGCATAGCGGAGCGTGTTGTTGTGCGCGCTCGACGCCTTCGTCATCTGCCCCTGGAGGTCACGAAGGCTCTTGACGGCGGCCTGCGCTACTGGATTGTCGGTGTAGTACTCCTTGTAGCCGCCGTCGTATCCGAGGTCGAACGAGACCTGGGGCGTCTCCTGCGTCGGAGCGAGCGCGTTGACGGCGCCCGATGCCAGCACGTGTACGACCCGGCCTTCGGCCGTGTACGTGAGCATCGCCTCGCCGTTGCCGTTGACGCCGAGCGACATGTTCGTGCCGTCGTGCGTGCTGATCACCTGTGAGGCGTTGGCCGTCGACGCGACGACAACACACGAGACGACCACGAGACCGAAGATCAGACGTCGCACAGAAATCAACCCCCTGGAGCTTGCGGCTGCACCTCCATTGTGCAGAAAGCGCGGCAGCCGCGCAATCCCGTCTCAGGCCCGCAGCTCTCGCCGCTGCGCGGAGAGCAGCGCCTCCAGATCGCTCGGTGAGAGCTCTATCTGGACGCCGCGCCGACCGGCGCTCACGAGGATCGTCTCGTACAGGAACGCCGACTCGTCGATGGCCGTCGGAAGGTGTCGCCGCTGCCCGAGCGGGCTGATCCCCCCCGCGGCGTAGCCGGTCGCCCGCTCGGCCCGTCCGCGGTCGGCGAGCGCCGCGCGCTTGCCGAGACTCCGGAGATCGAGCTGCGCGTCCGCCGGAATCACGTAGACCCGCAGCTCGTCGTCAATACAGGCGACGAGCGTCTTGAAGAGCCGCCCCGGTTCCACGTCGAGCTCATGAGCGACAGCGACTGCGTAGTCGCCCTCTCCGTGCTCGACGCCTGCATACTCGTGGAGCGTGTACGGGATCCCGGCGTGCTCCGCCGCGACGACCGCTGGGGTCACTCGGCGAGCTCCTCCGCCAGCAGACCAAGGGCGAACAGACGCCACGCGAGATCGACGTCGGCGGCGAGGAAGAGGGCGGCACGCCGGGCGACGGGAAGCTCTCTGGCCAGAGTGACGAGTTCGTCGATCCCCTCCCCAAGTCGACCTCTTCGCTCCTCGCTGAAGAGGTCAACCGCCAGCGCCTTGACTGCTCGGTCATCCACCCCGAGCTCGCGGCGCGGGTCGCCGCCCGCCGCGAGGAGAAGCAGCGCCCGCCGCCGTGCCTGATTCAGCTCGGCCTCGGGGATCTCGACTCCGTGCCCCGCGACGTACGCGAGCACCGCGGGCGCGTTCCCGATCTCGCCGCTGTCGACCTTCGCCAGGAGCTCTACGAGAGCGCTCACCGGGTCGACCGAAGTCGGAGCGGTTCGTGGAGCACGAGCGAGGAGGCGACGATGAACGCCGCGCCGAGCACGACGCCGCCGACCACGTCGGAGATCGTGTGGGCCCCGATGGCCACGAGAAACGGGGGCACGACCGCCGCCCAGACAAACACAGCCCGTGCACCACGCCGCCAGACGATGCCAAGCGCTGCCGCGACGAGCAGCGCGCGGAGCGCGTGGCCGCTCGGGAAGGCGTTGTCGAAGCTCGCGACCCGGATGCGTTCCCCTGCGTCGTTCGTCGCGTAGAGCGCCTGCCGGGTGAGCTCGTGCTTCGTCGTGTACTCGACGACGTTCGCGACGACCCAGACCCCGAACAGCGCCGCTCCGTCGTGGCGCAACCCGCGGCGTGCAAGCACGATCTCGCACCCGAGCACGACGGCGCCGGAGCCCACGGCGGACGCCGGGAACGTGATCGCCGCCAGCACCTTCGACCAGAGCGGAGCCGACGCCCCGAACGGCAGGAACTGGCTCCAGGTGAAGGCGTTGTAGGCGTCGCCGCTCGTATCGACGCTCGCCATCAGGTGGTCGATGCTCCACTGGTCAAGACGGGTGAACGCCCCGGCCACCATCAGCACCGCGAGCGCAACGAACAACGCCACGAGTGTCGCCAGCGTGGCGAGACGGCGAGGGTCGAGGGTCGAGGGCATCGGGTGAAGCCTAGAGATGCGGTGCGGCTTTCCCGCCCGTATCGGTGGAGGCACGGATGTCAGCGGACGCGACGCGACGCACAGTGACGTCGTGGTCGCAGTCGTCGCATCGGCGGTGGTTGCCCTCTCGAGCCAGGGCGGCTTCCTGTCGGCCCGTCCCGGCGATGTGATCACGATCTCCGGGAGCCCGGTCACCTGCCTCGTGCAGCAGGCCGGGTACCTCTGCTTTCTCCGCCAGCGCGGCGCCCCTCGCGTGGGGTCGTACGCCGTCGTGCTTGCCGCCCCAGGCGTCGCCGGAATCTCACGCGTCACATCGACGCTCGCATTCGCCCCCGTCGTAACGACGACGACAGGCCAGGTCGACCTTGCGGCCGCTCGAGCGATGGCGGGCGTGCAGCGAACGCTCCGCCTCCGCATCGGTGCCGTGACGCGCCTGCGCGTGGCTGGCGTCGAACCTGCACTCGACTGCGTCGTGACGCGAAGCGCGCAGACTCCGACGCTCTACTGCTCACTGGACGACGAGATCGGCCCCGTGCCGGGCACCTATGCGATCGTCGTGAACGCTCGCCGCGCCGCGCTCGGCCTGGTGCTCGCCTCGCGCCGAACGCTCGTGACCGACCTGCGCCTGCAGCCGGGCTGACACGGCGTCAACCCGGTCAGGTGACCGTGAGCGAGATCTTCTTCCCGCCCACGCGAGCGAGAAGCGACCATCGCCCTGCCGCCAGCGCGACCCGCCGTGTCCGGCGCCCAACGAAGGCAGCGGTCGTCACCACGACCGCACTCCGACCGCGGCGCTGCAGCAGAAGCCCGGCGTGGGCTGACGCATCAGCGACACGGATGTCGTACCGCCCCGCCCGAAGGGCAGCGACGACCTCCCCCCGGGAGGCGAGGAAGACTGCGCCGCCCTTGTCAACCGACGCAACGAGCAGGCCGCGATACGCGAGGGCAGAGGAGCCGACGAGATCCGTGCCGAGTGATGCCCCGGACGCCGTGCTCGGCCGTGAGGTGAGCAGCGCGCTCGCCGACCCGGACGCCGCCGTCGAGAACACCTTCTGCGTCGCAGCCGGAGCGTTCTCGTCGTCGGCGCTGTAGGTCGCCGAGGGCTGGAGCGTGATCTGCTGCTCCTGGAAGAGGGTCTCGTACGGGAACGGCGTGAGAACGCTCACCCCGGGTCCCGACAGCTTGAAGATCGGGCGTGCGCAGCCCGTGTACCCGTTCGACGGGTTCATCATCGTGATCTCGAGGTCGTACGTCCCCGGTGGCAACGTCACCGTCGGCGAGGCGGCCGCTGAAATTGCGCCGATGCCGTCGACGGTCAATGCGTAGGTGCAGTCGATGTTGTAGGCGACGTAGATCGACGGGACACCGGGGATCGACGCGTCAGCGCCCACCGCAAGCAGGGCAACGGCAGCCGCGCAGGCCGCCAGCAGGCAGGCGATCTTCACGGGCGGAACCTGCGGAGTTCGGGCAACACCCGTTCATCGTAGGCCCCCGCAGTGGGGAGAGTGCTGAGCGGCGGGGCTGGGATTCGAACCCAGGGGACGCTTGCACGCCCAACGGTTTTCAAGACCGCCACATTCGACCGCTCTGTCACCCCGCCGTGAAACTGGAGAACGACTTCTACCGCACGGCGGGGATTTCGTGGGGAGAAGTGGTCGTTTCGGCCGGCGGTGCTGCCCGCCACCGTCCCGGGCGCAGGAGCGCGTCGATGAGCAGCGGTGCGAGCACGGCACCGAGGAGCACGATCGCGCCGACCGCGCGCGGGATCGGCGTCGACGACTGCTTCGTGTCAAGCGGAACCCCGGTGTACTGCCAGAGGATCCAGGTGAAGCCGAGCGTCGCGAACACGGTCGTTCCGAGCAGCAGGATCGCAACTGCCCTCGCCCTGTCCCGCGAACCGAGGACGGCAAGCGCGGCAATGAGCGCGATCGGCAGGGTGACGAACCAGTGTGCGTAGTCGAACATCAGGCGAATCACGAGATGGAACGCCGGCCCGACCCGGTGCGTGTGGGATCTGAGCACGGAGGGCGAGACGCCTGATGCGGCATCGCTCGTGAACCTCCGAGTCGTCCACCAGATGACCCACGGGACGGTTGGGGCGTACGCGAGAGCTGCAACACCGCAGACTGGCACCCAGACTGCGCGGACGGCGCGCGGGTGTGCAAGCAGGGCGGCTGCGACCAGGCAGATCGCGAGAAGCGTGCCCTCCCGCTTCAGTGCAATCGTCGCCGCGATCATGAATCCGAACCCGAGGAGCAGGATCCGGTCGCGTCGCACGAGCCACCCTGCGAGGCACACTGCAGCGAGTACGAAGTACATGTCGAGAGGCCAGTCCGCCTGAGCCATCGTGACGCGGTAGTCGATCTCAGGGGTGAATGCGACGAGCGCCAGGAACGGCCACACGAGCCAGGCCGGCACGAACCGCCGCAGGATCGCCGCAGCCGCAAAGACGAAGGCGGCAAAGAGCGCCCAGTACTGGAGCGCAAGGGGAACGGCCTGCGTCGACCCCATGAAACGGAAGTCGATCGCCTGCAGGGACGGAATGAAGAGTGGAGCGGCCTGCTCCGGCAGGCTCCGCAGGAGCTGCTCGTCGAGCCCACCGTAGTAGTAGATCCCCTTCGCCTTGGGGATCCAGAACCACCAGCCGTCGTAGCTCCCGAGCGGGAGGACGCGGGCGAGGCGCAGGTCGAGCAGGAGGAACGCCACGACGACGCCGATGAACCCTGCCACCGCCGCCTCGCCAGGCGACGGTCGACGCCACACGATCCCCAACCGGGTCGGCAGGCGTCGTCGCTGACGTACGCCAACGGTGACGGCTGTGGCGAGAACCGCCGCGGCCATCCCGAGCACGACCGGCAAGGACAGACCGAAGCCGAGCGGGAGCAGCGCGTTTGCACCAAGGCACACGCAGGCAATCCCCGTCATCACGGCGAGGCCGGCGAACTCGACAACCTCGACCCACGTTCGGAAGCCTCGGACGGCCCAGAGCACGGCGAACCCCGTCACCCCGAAGAGCGCGTTCACCACAAGGAGCCCTTCGACGCTCCGGCTCACCGTCCGTTCACCCGGCCGATCGCGTGCCCGTGAAGGTCCGAGTAGAGCCAGTCCGTGCGCCCGTCCCACGGGTCGGTGTTGCAGCCGTAACAGAGGACGTACTGCGCGGTGCGCGCCGGGACCTCGCGTGCCGGCATCAGGAGAAAGAGCAGGTACCGGGGGAGCGCCACGTAGGTGAGCGAGTTGATCCCGTAGTCGCGCTCCGCAACAGCCGGTGACGACGACACGAGCACCGCGAAGGTCGCAGTCGGGGGTACCAGGGAGAGCGCCGCTGACTGGTAGGCCCGGTCGATCCCAAGGATGTTTCCGGTTGCGAGCGTGCGGTCGGCCGCGGTCCGCCCGGCCGCCTCCCGGTGCTGCCCGAGGACGTAGTCGAACGCCCCGGGCGCCCTGGCGGCTGCGCTCAGGATCGCGACGATGGCGAGCCCGAGGCCGACCGCGCGCCTGAGGCGCTCTGCGCGCCCGCCGTCGGCGCCGATCGAGTTGTCAGAGACCATCGTCAGGACGTTAGCCGCGGCGAGAGCGGTCGACGACGTCCGCCGAGATCAACCCGCCGGGTGCCACGCCGGGGAGCCGTTCTGGCCTGACCCCGGCGTGAGGTTGCGCAGCCCCGCACCGTTCACACCGACCGTGAGAACGTCGGAGCGATGGCCGAGGAGCCGCGTGAACACGATCAGGCGGCCGTCGGGCGAGAAGCGCGGGTCGAGGTTCGTTCCGACGGCGACTGTGAGCCGATGAAGGCTCCCCCCGCTCGCGTCGATCGCGTAGATGTCCGAGCGGCGGGCGCCACCGGAGCACGCGCCGAGACACTCGAACGCGAGGTTCGACCCGTCGGGCGACCAGGTGGGCGCGTCGACCCGGCCGTCGACGTGAGAGATGCGCCGCGCGTTGGCGCCGTTCGCATCGGCGATGTAGAGCGCCCAGGTACTCCCCGCCTGAGCCTCGCGGCCGATGAACGCAAGACGGGTTCCATCGGGCGAGTACGCGGGCTCGCCTGCCCCGGCCAGATCGATCGTGACACGGCGCTCGGCGCCTCCCGTCGGCGACACGGCGTAGATGGCGTAGCTCCCGTGGGTCTGCGGCCTGGCGCTCGAGTAGAGGATCTCCGTGCCGTCAGGCGACCAGACCGGGAAGAGGTTGTCGTCGTGGCCGAGGCCGGTCAGGCGACGTGGATTCAACCCATCGGCTTCGACGACGCAGATCTGCGTGACGAACGGGTTCGCCCTCGTACACATGTCGGCCAGCGTGCGACCGTCCGGGGACCACACCGGAGCCGTATCGGCCAGGTCTGGCGACCGTGTGAGACGTCGCTGACCGCTCCCGTCGGCGTTCATCACGTAGATCTCGCCGTTTCCGTCCCGGGCGCTCGTGAACGCGATCCGCGATCCGTCCGGCGACCAGGCTGGCTGGCCGTCCTGACCAAGGGCGTTCGAGAGATCGCGAAGGGAGCCGCCACGAGCGTCGACCACGTAGACCTCCGCATTCGCGTCGCGCGTCGTCGTGAACGCGAGCAACGGGGCAGCGCTCGAGCCCCGCGTGACGACGACGAATGCCACAGCAGCTCCAACAACGATCACCGAGGCGGCCCCGGCCTGCCAGGCGCGGCGCCGGTTCACGGGCTACCGCTCGACGCGGGCCGGGGCGCCGTAGGCGTGCAGCACCTCGGGAACGTCGCCGGCGAAGTTCTCGAGGATCGCGAGCAGACACCGGTCGGTGACGGCAGTCCCGTTCAACGTGTGCGCGGTCTCGACGCCCTTCTCCGGCAGCCGGTAGCGCACACCGAGGCGGCGAGCCTGGAAGTCGGTCGTGTTCGACGTCGAGGTGATCTCACGGTAGCGCTGCTGCGACGGAAACCACGCCTCGATGTCGTACTTCTTCGACGCAGGGTCGCCAAGGTCGCCCGCAGCGACGTTGACCACGCGATAGGGCAGCCCGAGCGCCTGGACGAACTCCTCCTCGATCGAGAGGATCCGGTCGTGCTCCTCGTAGGAGCGCGCGGGCTCGCAGTAAACAAACAGCTCGACCTTGTTGAACTGGTGGACACGGAACATGCCTCGCGTGTCCTTGCCGGCAGCGCCCGACTCGCGACGGAAGCACGTCGAGAACGCCGCGTACCGAAGCGGCAGCTCCTCGAGGATCTCGCTCATGTGGAACCCGGCGAGGGCGACCTCGGAGGTGCCTGTGAGGTACAGGTCGTCTGCTTCGAGGGCGTAGATGTTCGAGCGGTCGGTCGGGAAGAACCCGGTGCCGTACATCGCCTCCTCGCGCACGAGCACTGGAGGCAGAAGCGGCGTATGCCCGTGCCTGCCCGCCAGGTCGAGGGCGAAGCGGTAGAGCGCCATCGCGACGAGCGCGGTGTCGCCTGCGAGGTACCCGAAGCGCGCGCCCGAGAGGCGGGCGGCTCGCTCCATCTCGAAGCGCCCGACGTCGGTGTGCTCGGGGCCGTCGGCGGCAGGGTCTCCCCAACGGCGGATCTCCTCGGCGTCGTCATCGGTATTCCCATCGGGGGCGGACGGGTGTGGCGGGTTCGGGACGCGGGCGAGCAGACCGTCGCGCTCGGCCTCCGCTATCGCGAGCCGCTCCTCCGCTGCGCGAAGCTCGTCCTTGACGCGGTTCAGCTCGGCGAGCTGCTCCGGCGTCGGCTTGCCTTTGAGCTTCTGGCGGCTACGCAGCTCGTCGACTGCCGGAAGGAGTGCACGCCAGCGCTCGTCGGCGGCAAGGAGCAGGTCGAACCGATCGGCCGCCCCCTTGCGGGCGAGAGCAGCGCGGAAACCGTCGGGGTCGGTACGGGCTACGCGAAGGTCGATCACAGGCGTGAGTCTAGAAGCGCTTCGATCACCTTGGCGACGCCTTCGACCTCGGCCGGAGGGCAGACCCAGTCGGCGACGGCCTTCACTCGGGGATGGGCGTTCTCGACGGCGATGCCGTAGCCTGCCCACTCGATCAGCTCGACGTCGTTCTCGCCGTCGCCAAACGCGACTGTTCGCTCGGCGCTGAAGCCGAGCCTCTCCGCGAGAAACGCGATCCCTGATGCCTTCGTCACTCCGAGCGTGGCGAACTCGAGGAAGTGTGGCAGCGACTGGGTGATGTACATCCGATCGCCGAGACGGGCCTTCATCGTGACCTCCAGCTCGTCGATCGCCGCCTCCTCCCCCACGCAGACGAGCTTCGTCGGCGGCCGGTCGAGCCAGGTCGCGAGATCGCCGACAGCCTCGACGGGGATCTGCTGGAACCCGGCATAGCGCTCGACCCACGGGGTCATCCGCGAGACGTAGAGCCGATCGTCGATGTAGACGTTCGGCTCGTATCCCTCCTTCGCGAGCGCGGTGATCGTCTCGCGGGCGAGCTCGAGGTCGAGCGGGATGTGCTCGAGCCACCTCCCGTCGGCGTCCACGACGACAGCGCCCTGGTAACAGACCGCCGGCCCGGTGTGGCCGACCGGTGCCATCACGCGATCGAGCGCCTGAACCATGCGTCCCGTGACGACGATGACCGGAAGCCCCTCGGCGCGGGCACGGCCGAGCACGGAGCTCGTGTACGGAGCGACAGCACCGTCGCGCCAGATCAGCGTGTGGTCGAGGTCGGTCGCGACGAGCTCGACGTCGCGCGGAAAGCCAGCCGGGAGGTCGATCAGCTTGAGGTGACGCTGTGGACGTAGGCCGCAACGTCAGCGATCTGCGTGGTCGTCAGCCGCCCCTTGAACGACGGCATCGCGCCCTTGCCGTTCAGGACGCGATCGACGACGCGTGCGACGGGCGCTTTGCGCTCATCGAGGCTCGGCCCGACGGCACCCGCAGCACCGGCGTCAGCCAGAACGTGACAGGCGCCACACGCGGCGGTCGCAAAGACCTGCTTGCCGGCCGTCGGATCACCGTTGTCGAACCCCGGCGGGATCGTCTCCGTCGGCTGCGTGACGATCTTGCCGTTCGGCGTCGGGGAGACGACCTCCTCGCCCGGGACCGAGCTGGAGCAGCCAGCTGCGAGCAGGGCGAGCGCGGCGAGGAGAACGAGGCGACGCACGCAAGCGAGTCTAGCCTGCTCCGCGCAGTCCCTCTGCGCCGAACCGACGCCGGCGATGCGGTGACGACGTATCCCCGCGGTACCATTCCCCGCATGAAACGTCGCACATATGGTCGGGACACCGGATTGAGCCTGCGGATGCTGTTCACGAGCGCGTTGCTCGGGCTGCTCTACGTGATCTTTGCGGTCGTCCTCTTCAACCTCTTCAACGTCGGGCTCGCGCCGATGATCGTGATCGTCGTCGGGATGGCGTTCTTCCAGTACTACACCTCGGACAAGCTCGCGCTTGCGGCCTCGGGCGCCAAGGTCGTGAGCCGCGAGGAGGCCCCTGCTCTGCACGAGATGGTTGAGCGGCTCTGCGCAATGGCGGACCTGCCCAAGCCGAAGATCGCGATCATGGACACGCCTGTCCCGAACGCGTTCGCCACGGGCCGATCGCCCAAGCATGCTGCGATCGCTGTCACGACCGGTCTCTGGGAGCGGCTTGAGCCGCAGGAGATCGAAGGCGTGCTCGCACACGAGCTCTCTCACATCGCCAACCGCGACGTGCTGATCATGACGGTCGCGAGCTTCTTTGCCATGCTGGCTGCGATGCTTACCCGGTTCGGGCTCTACGCCGGAATGTGGGGCGGCGGCGGCAACAGCCGTGAGAACAACAACGGCCCGCCGGTCTGGCTGATCATGCTCGTCGTGTCGATGGTCGTGTACGCGATCAGCTACGTCCTGATCCGGACGATCTCGCGCTACCGCGAGTACGCCGCGGATCGGGGCGCAGCACTCATCACCGGCGCACCGGAGAACCTCATGAGCGCGCTCCAGAAGATCTCGTCGCAGATGACGTTGATCCCCAACCGTGACCTCCGCGAGGTCGCCGGCATGAACGCGTTCTTCATCATCCCGGCGAGCGCGAAGGGTGCGGTCGGCGAGCTCTTCGCCTCGCATCCGCCGATCGAGAAGCGCCTTGCTGCGCTGGCCGAGATCGCACGCGAGATGGGCCGCCCGGTCTAGCCGGGCGGCACCTTCCGCCCCAGCGCCTCGTGGGCATCCGCGACGTCCTCTTCGGTCGCAAGAAGCTCTCAGAGCCGAAAAGCGACCGCCTCTTCGCGCTCACGACGGCGGCTGTGACCCTTGAGACCGAGGTCGGTCTCACGCCTGCCGGGGTCGCGGCGGTGACGTTCAAACCGCTCTCGACGGGTGACTTCGCCCGGGTCGGAAACGACATCGACCAGCTGGTGAAGGCCGCCGCTCGCTCGGCGGGCGGCGACGTCGAACGCAAGACCGACACCTACGGCTACGAGTGGGTGATCGTGACCGACGACCAGCTCGAAGACCAGGTAGCGGCGGTCTACGCCGTGGCGAGCGAGATGACCGCCCAGGGCTTCGGCGCGCAGCTCCTCGCTGCGCCGTTCCGCTTCAACGGCGGCACACACCCGACCTACTGGATCTACGGCTT
Organism: Actinomycetes bacterium; assembly: GCA_037142875.1. Lineage (GTDB taxonomy): Bacteria > Actinomycetota > Thermoleophilia > Gaiellales > Gaiellaceae > PALSA-600. Next base: position 152,916 of record JBAWZV010000003.1, read on the forward strand.
CAAGCGTGGGACATTCTGGCCGTTCATCCCGACCGGCAACGGGCAGACGCGAGACAACGCCGCCGAGCTCGAGCTCAAGGCGAAGCTCGAGAAGGAGCTTCCCGTCGAGCAGGATCTCACCCGGTGGCTCGGACTCTTCGATGCCCCCATCTGAGTCGACATCCGACGCAGACACACGGAGCAGCTCCGGCGACGACCGAGCTGCTCGACCGAAGACGATCCTGCTCCCGACAGGAGATCGCAAGCTCCAGCGGTTCGTCGCCGAGAGCGCACCCATCCCCGTCAGCGTCGTCTCGAATCCGAGCGCGCCGCTGCGGTCATCCGACCTCGCGCTCCTCGTCGTCGAGGACGCTGACCCGGCGCTCCGAGCAGCTGCGACGCGTGTCATCACCGAGGGCGTCTCCTACGTTGTCCTGATTCGCCGGGACGTCTGGAGCGGAGCAAACGATGCCGTCCGCAAGCTCCTGGACGAGGTGCAGGGCGACCCGAAACACAAGCTGATCCGGTTCTGGCGCGACCGCGAGGAGCTCGAGCAGACCATTCGCACCGACGTCTTCGGACTCGACGACATTGCCTTGAAAGGTCAGTCGGTCACCGACGGCTCCTTCGTGAAGGCCGGCACGGCGTTCGAGCAGGCCTGGGTGCTCGAGAACACCGGCTTCTGCGCCTGGGAGAGCCGACGGCTGCGGATGCTCGCAACCGACCACCTCGCCCCGCACGCAGACGAGGTCGAGATCCCGTTCACCGCTCCGGGAAGCCGCGTGACCGTCACCGTCTCGTTCACTGCACCGGCCGAACCGGCGAGCTGCCGATCGGTGTGGCAGGTCGTCGACGCAGGCGGACGGCTGTCGTTTCCGTGGGCTCCTGGCCTGTGGTGCCAGACGCTCGCGGTCTACTGACAGTCGGTCAGGCTGGCTTCTCTTCCTCGACGGCAGGCTCGGTCGCGGCTGCTTCCGGTTCGTCAGCTGGCTCGGCGGCGGGAATGGCCTTCGCTTCGTCGCCCTGGCCAAGCTCGGCCTTGAGCTTCGCGAGCTCGTCGTCGACCTGGCCGCCCTGCTGGATCTGGGAGAGCTGGCGGTCGATGTCGTCCCCGGTTGCCGTCAGATCGGTGAGCGTCCCGGCAGCGGTGAGCTCCTCGACGGCGGCGGCGCGAGCCTGCATCTCCTCGGTCTTGTCCTTCGCGCGCTGAACCGCGAGGCCGACGTCGGCCATGTTGTCGCTGATTCCGGTGACAGCCTCGCCGATCTTCACCTGCGCCTCGGCAGCGGAGTACTGCGCCTTCATGACCTCCTTCTGCGTCCGGAACGACTCGACCTTCGCCGACAGCGTCTTCTGGCCCTCAACGAGCTTCGCCTGCTGGGCTTCGAGCTGCTGGCCCTGCTGCATGATCCCGTCGAGCTGCCCCTGGATGGCGGCCTTCCGCGTGAGCGCTTCGCGGGCGAGATCCTCACGGTTCGCCTTGAGCGCATCTTTCGCCTGGCCGTCGAGCTTCTCGACCTGCTGCTGCATCGACGCGTACTGAAGCTCGAGCCGCTTCTTCGCCGTCGCCACGTCGGCGATACCGCGTTTCACGTTCTGAAGCTGGCGGAGCTGCTCTTCGTAGGAGTAGTCGAGCGTCTCGTTCGGATTCTCGGCGCGGTTGAGCAGCTTCGAGTACTTCGCCTTCAAGATCGTCGTCGTCCGCGCCATCAAGCCTGGCATGTGTCCTCCCGGAAAGAGCGTTGGTCGGGTTAGCCTACACCCGTGCTCATCGCTCGAAGCATCGACTCCCGCTATCTCTCGAACGCCTACGTGGTCGGCGACGAGCCCGGCGGAACGGCGGTCTTCGTCGACTCTGGGGCACCGCTCGAGCCGCTCCTGCGCTTCGTCGACGAGCACCGTCTCACTCCGACACACGTGCTGCGAACGCACTCACACGCCGATCACGTCGAGCACGAGGCCGAGCTCGGCCTTCCCGTCGTGACAGGCGCTCTGGCGACCGGTGGGCTCTCGATCGAGGCGATCCCGACACCGGGCCACTCCGACGACATGATCTGCTTCGTGATCGGCGGCGAGGTTGTCTTCTCCGGCGACACGCTCTTCAAGGACGCCGTCGGCGGCGGGAGCCTCGAGCTGATCCGGCGCGCCGTCATGGACGTCTACATGGCGATGCCGCACACCCGGCGCGTGCTTCCGGGACACACGCACGAGACGTCGATCGGCCGCGAGTGGAACGAGAACCCGTTCGTTCGCGTCTGGCGCGGCGCGGATCCCGAGGGAACGGAGCGGGTGTCTGTCGTCGGCCGCGAGGCGACCCTGATCGTGTGGAGCCCCGACTACGACGGCAAGGGTAAGGCGTGGGTTCGCTTCGCCGACGGCACCGATGCCATTGTCGGCGGCTCGCGCGTCGAACGGATCTAGCCGCGGCGGAACACCGTCGCGTACGCTGACGGGGATGAAGTCCGCGGCCATAACCCTTGCAGTGCTCGCAGCCGTCGGACTCGGATTGGCGGCGCTGGTGCGCTCCGGCCATGACAGGGTCGGCCGGACGATCACCGTCTCGGGTACCGGAACGGTGTCGGGCGTCCCGGATCGAGCCGAGTTCTCCTTCGGCGTGACCACCCAGGACGCGACCGCGAAGGCCGCAAGTGAGGCAAATGCCGCGACGATGACGAAGGTGATCGCGGCACTCACGGACAACAACGTCCCGGAGGCCGCCATCCAGACGACAGGCGTCTCGCTCTCGCAGCGCACGAACCCCACCGGAACCAAGGTGATCGGCTTCGAGGCCTCCAACTCGGTCACCGTCGATCTTGCCGTGGGCGACTCCGGCCCGATCGTCGATGCGGTGGTTGCAGCCGGTGCTAACAACGTCGGTGGGCCGACGTTCACTGCGACCGATCAGGCCCAGCTCTACCGCAAGGCTCTCGCGGCCGCGGTCGCCGACGCCCGCGGGCGTGCCGAGACGATCGCCGAGGCTGTCGGCCAGAAGCTCCACCGTGTCCGCACGGTGAGCGAGCTGAGCTCAGCCCCGACGCCGTACGGCCTCTCGGTGGCAAAGGCCGACTCGTCGGTGACGACGCCGGTCGAGCCGGGCAACATCAAGGTCGAGGCCGATATCACGGCCACGTTCGACCTCGGCTGAGCAGTACCCGCCGCGCACGCGGTGCCTCGTGCAGGGACTGGCCCTCGGACATGTCCGGAAGGGGCAGTAGCCTGGCGGCGTGCGTCTCATCGTCGCCCGCTGCGAGGTCACCTACACCGGCCGACTGACGGCCCACCTGCCTGCCTCGACGCGGCTGCTCATGATCAAGGCAGACGGGTCGATCCTCGTGCACGCCGATGCGGGTGGCTACAAGCCCCTCAACTGGATGACACCCCCGACCGTGTTCGAGGACGGAGGCGATCTCCTGGTCGTGCGCAAGCGGGCCGGCCGCAGCGAGGACAGGCTCGAGATCAAGCTGCTCGAGGTGCTCTCGGACGTCGAGCATGAGATGGGTGAGGCGGCTGGGCTCGAGAAGGACGGCGTCGAGCGCGACCTCCAGGAGGTGCTCGCGGCCCAACCAGAGGCTCTGGGCGAGCCGCTTCGCCTCGACCGGCGCGAGTGGCCGACCGACATCGGCCCCGTCGACCTGATGTGCCGCGACGAGGTCGACGGCTGGGTCGCCGTTGAGATCAAGCGGGTCGGGACGATCGACGCCGTCGAGCAGCTCGCTCGCTATCTCGAGCGGATCCGGCTTGACCCGTCGCGCGCCGGGTGTCGCGGCATCCTCGCCGCACAGCAGTTCAAGCCCCAGGCCGTGACGCTCGCCGAGGCGCGCGGGATCCGCTGCGCTGTGGTCGATCTCGCAGTCCTGCGGGGCGAGCGCGAGCCCGAGCTCACGCTCTTCGCCGCCTAACGCTTGCGCGCGCAAGCATTCGCTACGCTTCGATGATGGAGCTCGGCCTCTACACCTTCGCGGAGCTGACTCCCGACCCGGACACAGGCCGGACGATCTCACCGCAGCAGCGTCTCGCGAATCTCCTCGAGGAGGTCGCTCTCGCCGACGAGGTCGGGCTCGACGTCTTCGGGCTCGGCGAGCACCACCGCTCGGAGTTCGTCGTCTCCTCCCCCGCCGTCGTCCTCGCCGCCGCTGCGGCCCGCACCAAGCGCATCCGGCTCACGAGCGCGGTCACCGTCCTCAGCTCCGACGACCCGGTGCGGGTGTTCCAGCAGTTCGCGAGCCTCGACCTGCTCTCGGACGGACGGGCCGAGATCATGGCCGGGCGCGGCTCGTTCATCGAATCCTTTCCGCTCTTCGGCTACGACCTGCACGACTACGACGACCTCTTCAGCGAGAAGCTCGACCTGCTGCTCGCCCTGACCCGCTCGGAGCGCGTCACCTGGGCCGGCAGGCACCGCGCGCCGCTCAATGACACGATCGTCTACCCACGCCCCGTGCAGGAGCCCCTCCCGGTCTGGATCGCCGTCGGCGGCGCCCCGGAGTCCGCGGCGCGCGCCGGGATCCTCGGCGCCCCGATGGCGCTCGCCATCATCGGCGGCCTCCCGGAGCGGTTCGCACCCTTTGCCGAGATCCACCGCAAGGCCGCCGAGCAGTCCGGTCACGGCCGGCTTCCGCTCAGCATCAACTCCCACGGCTTCATCGCGGACACGTCCCAGAAGGCCGCCGACCTCGCCTTCCCGTGGATCCTGACGACGATGAACAAGATCGGCGTCGAGCGGGGCTGGTCGCCGATGACCCGCCAGGATCTCGAGGCGAGCCGCACGCTCCGCGGTGCGAACTTCGTCGGGAGCCCCACCGAGGTCGTCGAGAAGATCCTCTTCCAGCACGAGATCTTCGGCCACGACCGCTTCCTGCTCCAGATGAGCGTCGGAACGATGCCCCACCGCGAGATGATGCGAGCGATCGAGCTCTACGGCACCGAGGTCGCCCCCGCCGTGCGGGCGGCCCTCGCCGCACCGGGAGCCGCCGATCCGGCAGTCCCGACAGCCGCCGCCTGACCGCAACGCCAGACCGCGGTTTCGCAGGCGCTACACTTCTCCCGTACGGGGCTGTAGCTCAGCTGGGAGAGCGCCTGGATCGCACCCAGGAGGTCAGCGGTTCGAGCCCGCTCAGCTCCAC